>JAFAAJ010000026.1 GCA_023426625.1 Bacteroidota bacterium | reverse complement strand
TCATCTTACTGCTCAGGAATGGGTGAAAATGGGTTTCAGTGAAAAGCAGGCAGAAGCGATCATAAAATATAAACAATGTTTAGGCGGAAGTTTTATCAGCAAGGAAAAATTCAGGGAGTGCTTTATCATCAATGATGAAAATTATCAACGTCTGAAACCTTATCTGCTTCTTCCTGAAAAAGCAGCTATTCATGAGAAAAATTCGGTAAAACATGTTGTAAAATCCGTAATCCAGTCTCATTTCGACCCTAATATTTTAGATATTGAAGGCTGGAAATCTTTAGGTTTCACGGAAAATCAGGCTAAAGTAATCGTGAGATATCGCGAAAGGAATTTAAAGGGAAGTTTTAAGAGTTTAGAGGATATTCAAAAATGTTTTGTTATATCTGCGGAGAAATTTGAGGAAATGAAGCCTTACATCAGAATAAATCCGTCCAATTTAAAAATCAGTCAGGAGAAAACAGACTTTTCAAAAACCGACCTGAATCTTATTACTTTTAAACAGCTTTTGGAGTTTGGATTTGATGAGAGAAGTGCAGGATCTCTGATCGGTTTCAGGAAAAAACTGGGTGGCTTTGTCAATAAACAGCAAATACTGGAAACTTATAATGTCGACAAAGAACTGGCTCAGAAATTAACGGATATTTGCCCGTTGAATGCTTCCGATGTCCCAAAGTACACCTTATTGGATGCCCCGGAAGAATGGCTGAAAAGCCATCCGTACTTCAAATATTCTGCGGACAAGATCATCTTTTACCGCATAAGTTATCCTGATGAAAAGAAAATATGGAAACTCTTAAAACTAAAACCGGAATATGAAGCGAGAATGAGGCTTTATTTAAAATGAGTGATGAGTGAATTATAAATTAAAAGTGATGAGTTATAAATTACAAGAGGGTAATTTACTTACTGTAATCATTATTAATATTGACTTTATATTCATCAAGAATTAGTAGAGTTAAAAGGTTTGACTCATAACTTCTAATTCATAACTTTTAACTAGTCCACCGTTTTACTTGAATCTTCAAGAAGCTTATTCAATGTAGAAAGTTCTTCATCCGTCAAATCTCTCCATTTTCCGATGGGAAGATCCAATTTTATATTCATGATACGAATTCTCTTCAGCTTTTTCACTTCGTAGCCAAGGAATTCACACATTCTTCGGATCTGCCTGTTCAGGCCTTGCGTAAGAATGATCCTGAAATTCATTTCATCAATTTTTTCCACTTCACATTTTCTTGTGACGGTGTCCAAAATAGGAACTCCATTACGCATTTTCTCCAGAAATTTCGGAGTGATGGGTTTGTCTACTCTTACCAGATATTCTTTTTCGTGATTATTTCTGGCTCTAAGAATCTTATTAACGATATCACCATCACTTGTAAGAAGGATCAATCCTTCACTGGGTTTATCCAGTCTACCGATCGGGAAGATCCTTTTCGGATGGTTGAGATAATCTACTATATTGTTTTTTTCTCGTTTTGTATCTGTAGTACAAACGATCCCTACCGGTTTATTGAAAGCAATATATACAGGTTTTTCCTGTGGTTCACGGATCGGTTTCCCATCTACTTCCACTATATCTTCATCGGAAATTTTCGTTCCTAGTTCCGGCACTTTTCCGTTTACTTTTATCCTGCCTTCTTCCAATAGTTTATCGGCTGCTCTTCTGGAGCAGTATCCGACTTCTGAAAGATATTTGTTAATACGTGTTTTTTCCTGCATAGTTTACATTTTACATACCTTCAAATCTAAACTCATTTTCTAAAAAATCTGATGTGGCATCTTCAATTTTGTAGTCTCCGATCTTAGTTCTTCTTAATTGCGTAAGATAAGCGCCTACTCCCAATTCCTGCCCTATATCATGAGCCAGACTACGGATATATGTCCCTTTTGAACAGCCCACCATAAAGCTTACGTGAGGAAGATCAATTTTAACATCTTCAATGTAAAAGATGGTTGTTTTCCTTGATTTCATTTCTATTTCCTCTCCTGCTCTTGCCAGATTATAGGCTCTTTCACCGTCAATTTTTATTGCTGAAAAAACAGGTGGTTTCTGCTCTATTTCGCCCACGAATTTCTTTAAAGTTTCTTTGATGAAATCTTCAGAAATATGAGAAATATCCTGATGCAAAATTTCAGGTTTCTCCGTGTCGTAGCTTTCTGTCTGAACACCTATTTTAATTTCCGTCCAGTATTCTTTGGGAGCATCCTGAATCTCAGGAATCTTTTTTGTAAATTTCCCACAACATACAATAAGAAGTCCGGTTGCTCTCGGATCTAAAGTTCCGGCATGTCCTATTTTAAACTTTTTTGGGAGCTTAAATTCTCTTTTAAGCTTATATTTCATTTTATTGACCGCCTGAAAAGAAGTCCAATCCAAAGGCTTATCTAATAAAAATATCTGTCCTGACTGTAATTCTTCCGCTGTCATATCCTATGAAATAGTGATTGGAATGAGTAATATTTTTTATTTAAACCAATAAAAATAGATCAGCAAAGCGATTCCCACAAAGATACGGTACCATCCCCAAGGTTTGAAACCATACTTATTTAATACTCCGATAAATGCTTTGATGGCGATCAGTGCTACAATAAATGCTACAATATTCCCTACGATAAAAATAGTGATATGATCTTGTGATGAAAGGATCATTTCGTAACCTTTCTGCGGATTTCCGGTTTCTTTTCCCCATGTTTTCAGAAATACGGAATATACTGTAACGGCTAACATGGTAGGTACAGCTAAGAAGAAGGAGAATTCTGCGGCCGCTCTTCTCGTCAGTCCCTGAGTCATCCCTCCAATAATGGACGCTGCACTACGGCTTGTACCTGGCATCATGGCAAGACATTGCCACACCCCGATCGTTATTGCTTTTCTTACTGTAATTCCTTTTTCATCATCAATTTTAGGGTTTTTGAACCATTTATCAGCAAACAACAGAACAATCCCGCCAATCACCAATACGGATGAAATCGCAATCTGATTACCCAAAACCGCTTCAATCTTATCATCAAATAAATAGCCTAAAACCAAGGCTGGTACAACGGCAAATCCGAGTTTATAATAAAATTTAAGATTATTAAAATCAAAGAATTTCTTCCAATACGCCACAACAACGGACAAGATGGCCCCAAACTGTATGGAAACCTGAAACATTTTCAAAAATTCGTCATCTTCCAACCCTAAAAGGTTTGCCGTGAATCCCATATGTGCCGTTGAAGAGATCGGCAGGTACTCGGTAAGTCCTTCGATAATGGCAATAATAATTGCTTTTATTAAATCCATATTCTTTCTAAAAAATTAAAAAGATAAAAGATTGAAGAATCAAACCTCATTTAATTCCTCAATCTTTCATTTCCTAAATCAAAATATATTATTTTCTTTTTAAGATTGCGTAAACTTCTATTGCAAAACCAATAACTACAAAGAGAGGTGCAATTCTGATCCTGCGGATGGAAAAAATATCATCATTCCATTGATTGGGATCCAACTTTCCGTCAACCGTATTCGCATCCGGTCCCATCATCAAAAGAAAACCTACAACGATAAATGCCAAACCAATCAGCATCCATTTGAAGTTTTGCTGCCCAAAGTAAAATGTGTTTTCCTGTGGAGTCTCAGTGTCTCTACCAAAGGTCTCGGCAGAAAATTTATTTGTTTTTTTGCTCATTTTTTAAGAGTAATATAAATCGTCAACGCTTGTTTTTAAGAATCTCCATGTAGCTACAATCGTACTTAAAACAGAGATAAAAATACCTACTCCAAGTACCATTAGTACTAACCATACATATTGCTTATTGTCCTGAACGAACGCTGAACCGATCTGACTCGTGAAGTAATACCAAACTCCAAACAGTGCCAAAAGTCCTATGATCGCTCCAATAGTTCCCAATATAACAGCTTCTATGATAAATGGTTTAAGGATAAATCTTCGTTTCGCTCCTACCAACTGCATGGTTTTGATAATAAATCTTTTTGAGAATATTTTCAAGCGGATAGAATTATTAATTAAAACAATGGCCAGAACCAAGAATAAAAGGGAAAAACCAAAGATCCATTTCAGAATTCTGCTGAGGTTGTTGTAAACTTCCACCATTAGGGTACTGTCGTTTTTCACATCAACAATTCCGGGAACGGATTTTATTACTTTTATCGCTTCATCAATTTTCGCGGGATCTACGTATTCTGGTTTCAGAGCCACTTCAATGGATGATGGGAAGATATTCTCTTCAAACAGGGCATCACTATCAATCCCCATGCTTTTTTTGGCTTCCGCAGCCGCCATTTCTCTTGAAATATAAGTCGCTTTTTTTACAGGAGCTAAAGTCTGTATTTTTTTGAAAGTTTCGTCTTCCTGTTTAGCAATTTTTAAGGAATCTTTAGCGTCATAATTTTGATCAAAGTATGCATTTACAACCAGTTGCTCCTTGATATAGTCAGAATATTTCTGGGCATTTATCAAAATCAGACCCATTAATCCCAACAAAAATAACACTAAGGCAATACTTATTACGACCGTAATATTGCTGGACCGAAGCCTTTTCTTATTAAATTCATCTACAGATTTAGCCATTAATATTAAAATTTTTGGCTAAAATAGAAAAAAACTTCCGAAATTTGGGACGAAATTCGGAAAATCATTGTTAACAAAATCATAAAAAACATTGAGTGTAAAAGCAAAAAAACATCTTGGTCAACACTTTTTGACAGATGAAAATATCGCCAGAAAAATTGTAGAAGGTTTAAGTTTTACCAACTACGATAATGTCATGGAAGTGGGACCCGGAATGGGAGTTCTTACAAAGTATCTTTTTGAAAAAGAGCAGAAGATCTACCTTGCTGAGATTGATACGGAATCTATAGAATATCTGAAAAAGAATTATCCTGAAAAAACAACTGAGGGAACTTTTGTAGGAGACTTTTTAAAGCAGGATTTTGAATTTATGAAAGGGGAACAGATCGCCATTATCGGTAATTTCCCTTACAATATCTCTTCACAGATCCTTTTCCAGATCATCGATCATTATGAACAGATCCCTGAAATGGTGGGAATGTTCCAAAAGGAGGTTGCTGAAAGAACAGCTGCTGTACCCAGAACGAAAGACTACGGAATACTCTCCGTTTTAGTTCAGGCATACTATGATGTTTCTTATCTTTTTACGGTTCATGAGAATGTATTCAACCCTCCACCAAAAGTAAAATCGGGAGTAATTAAGCTCACCCGAAATCCTAAAGAAGGTTTAGCCGGCAATGAAGTTCTTTTTAAGCAAATTGTAAAAGCAGGGTTTAATCAGAGAAGGAAAAAACTATCTAATGCTTTAAAGATTCTGAATATCCCTGAAGTTTTAAAAACGCATGAATTTATGGATAAAAGAGCAGAAGAGTTAAGTGTTCTGGATTTTATAGAATTTACAAAGCTCTGGAAAGAAAATCAATAAATTTTAAAATTAAAAAAAGAGGCTGTCTCAAAAGTACCCCCTCTCTCGGACTCCTGTCTGACAACTTTTGTCATTTAGGAGATTCTCAGAGCATTAATTTACCTTTTGAGACAGCCTCTTTTTAGTTTGCATTATCGATTATTATTATTCTCTGTTTTTCAACATAATCCATCCAGACCAGTTCATCTGAGTTTTTGATTTTGGATATTCAAAGTTGAATTTATACCAGTAAGTAGCTGTCGGAAGTCTCTTACCTCCTACTGTACCATCCCAGATCGGAGTTTCTTTTGAGAATCTGAACATCTCTACACCATATCTGTCATATACAGAACCTGTAAAGTTTTGGAATTCTCCGAAAGCAGTAAGATCCAGCTTATCGTTCACACCATCCTGGTTAGGAGTGATAAGGTTGTTGATATGCAACGTGTAGAATTCAATTGCTCCTGCACAGTGCGTTCCTTTAACTCTTACCTGAATCTGATATGTTGTGTTATTCAACAGATTCGAGAACACATTTGAATCTTGCCAAGACAGACCTCCGTCGATAGAATATTCCAATGTTCCTGTAATATTGTTGATAGGAGGATTCTCTGCTGTAACAGTTAATGTATTATTTCCGTAATGAAGATTCGTGAAGAATGGAGACGCTGCAGCCATCACTTTAGATGTGAAGGTTTGTGAACAGAATCCGTTATCAATAGTTACAGTGTAAATTCCAAACTGACCTACATTGATTGTTTGTGTAGTTTCACCTGTACTCCATAGATATGTATAACCTGTACCTGCTCCCGCATCAAGAACGACTCTGTCTCCTGCACACATTTCTACGTCTGCAAGTGGAGAAGTAATCTCCGGAGTTACCTCTACGATCACCGTTGCCGGTTGTAGTGATTTACATCCTTTCGGTCCTATAGCATAAACTGAAAATGTTGTTGTCTGATGGATTGTTGCTGTCTGTGTGTCTCCTGTACCAGGGAAGTTAGTCCATAAATATGTATTTCCTCCTGATGCTTTAAACTCTACAGTTTCTCCAGGACATATTTTAATTCTGGTAGAAGTAAGGTGTGCTACCGGTGTAGCTTCCTTCTGCAAGGTCAATTTAATTAATTTACTACAGAAACCACCATTAGAAACTACTACATGTAAGATCTGACCGTCAGCTCCATTAAAACTAAGCACATTCTGAATATAATTATCATTTTGAGCCAGTGCATCAGCCTGATTTTCATAGAAATGAAATACAGCTCCTGGTGTCGGGCTTATAGATGACATCGCATTTGTTAAATCAAAGGTAGTAATATCCGGAGTAGTACATAGCAATAATGTAGCATCCTGTGCCAAAGGTGTTGTTCCTCCGTTTATTTTAATGGTAGCGGTTCCCGGACATGGATTTCCCGGAACACTTACTTCGATCTTATAGTCTCCCGGCTGTACCGCTGTAATCGTATTAGTAGTAGCTCCCGGAATTGGAACACCATTCAGGAACCATTGGAAAGTCATAATAGGATCATTAACAGAAGCTGTGATTACCTGTGGTTCATTATCACACACATTGATTTCTTCCGGTAAAGTAGCTCCGTTGTTATCTAATAATTCAACTCCAATATTGAAAGATCCACCTTCTAAGAAAACTGCAGAGTCATAAGAACTGTCCAAAGCATCAGCAATAGCCATCTTAAAATGATATGCCTGTCCCGGAACTACGGTTGCAGTTGCAGTTAAAGGAATTGTTCTTCCATTAAAATTCGTTTCGATATTAGCTGTATTATACGCTGCGAAAAAGGTAGGGTTTGCGGCTCCACAGCTTAATACTGCACCACTAAACTGAGTTGCCGGGTGAATATTGGTAACACTCACAGGTCCTGCACCACTTGGCAATACCGCCATGTTCACATAAGGACCTCCTGCAACAGGTCTTAATAATAAAGCAAATGCATCCGAGAAGCTACAAGGGAAACTCCCTGTATATTCCTCAGAAGCAAACAGATAGTTAAATTTAATTTGACTGGTTGTAGGCACGAAATCAAACTCTAACAGGACAGCATCGTTCAATGTACCGGTAGGGTTTGTTGCTGCTACAAGATCCGGGTCACTGTTGGTTGGTAAATTATCTCCCAGAGTACCTGTATTTAAAGTATTTCCTCCTTTATTAACGTACCCTGTAGATAATACAATTCCATCTGTGAATGGGAAATTGGTAGTACCCTTGTGAAAATATCCCCAAGACCTGTTAGGATCAGTTGCCGGTAAGTTTGGACTTACCTGAACATTAGAAACATTCGGTGTAACACAGGTATTTGTACCTGAAGAAATTAATACATCTTTTACTAACTGCGTAATCGTAAAATTGCTCTCATTATATCCTGCCGCATTGATATCAATAAAAGCTCCTGCTTTCATTGACAACGAAGAAGCCTTTTCTTTCTGGGGCTTTCGTGGAAGCTCATTCTGTGAGAACAAAAAAGACGATGACGTCAGTAAAAAGAAAATAAACAGTAGATTTCTATTCATAATATTTTTGTTTCAACAAATTTAATTTTTTTTTAAATATATCACACACATATTTAACTTTTTTATTATAAAAAATAAAGCTGCCTGAATCAGGCAGCTTTTAACTTAATTTCTATTTTTAAGCAATATCCAACCGGACCGCAATTCCAATTTTTTGCTGGCAGGATTCTCCCACTGCACCCTGTACCAATAAGTACCCGTTGGAAGATTCATTCCTTTTAAAGATCCAGTCCATGCCTTTTCAGATTTTGTAGCTTTGAATAATTCTGCTCCGTATCTGTCAAATATAGATGCGGCAAAATTATTGTAATCACTGATTCCTGAGAAATCTATATTATCGTTTATTCCATCCTGATTAGGAGTGATCGCATTTGGAATAACAAACGTGAAATATTGCAGAGAAGTACTACATTTTGCATCTTTTACCTTCACCATCAGATTGTAATTGGTATTATCCAATGTATTATAGAAAATATTGGATGTCTGCCAGTTTACTCCTCCATCAATAGAATATTCCAGAACTCCTCCCGTAGGATTTGTAGCTGTAAGGGTAAGAACATGATTTTCATAAACAACGTTCGTGAAGACAGGAAGATCAGGATTTAGTAACTGTGCTGTGAACACTTTAGAACAAACACCATTATTGATCGTAACAGAATAAGTTCCGGGAACATTGGTAGATATTGTCTGGGAAGTAGCTCCGGTACTCCATACATAGGTATAGCCAGGACCTGCTCCGGCATCTAAAATCCCGGTATCTCCTGCACAGACATAAACATCCTGCAATGTAGACACAATAGCCGGAACAACTTCAATAGTAATAGTCGCAGGAACTACCGAACTACATCCGTTTCCACCTAAGGCATATACTGAATAGGTAGTCGTAGTTGTAGGTGTTACTATCTGAGTATTTCCGTTTCCTGTTAATCCTACCCAATTATAAGTTACCCCTCCTGAAGCCGTTAAAGTAACAGAGTCTCCGGCACATATTTTCGTTGGCGATGCAGATACGATCGCCACCGGAGGTCCTACAATTACCGTAACTGTAGCAGGATTTGCTGAAATACATCCATTCGCTCCTACTGCATAAACAGTATATGTTGTTGTGGTAGTTGGTGAAACCACCTGAGTATTTCCATTCCCCGGAAGTCCTGTCCAGTTATAAGATACACCACCGGAAGCCGTTAATGTAACTGATTCTCCCACACAAATCTGAGCATGAGATGAGATAACCGTAGCTACCGGAAGGTTAGTATTTTGTGTTACCGTAACATCAGCAGTATAAGTACATGTTAAATTTCCAGGTTGATTTGTATTCTGAACGGTTAAGGTATAAGTTCCGCCTGCATTTACAACAGGAGTTAAAGTATTCGCACCTGAAACGATGTTCCCTCCGGTAGTGGTCCAGGCAATGCTAGAA
>JAFAAJ010000012.1 GCA_023426625.1 Bacteroidota bacterium | reverse complement strand
CCATGGAAATTCAGCTTTCCCTGAACGGTATATTTCTGAGGAGATGCAGTAAGCTTGGTTTTATCAAAATTCACAATCTTTCCTGTAAAGGTAGTTTTAGGATACTTCGCAGTTTCCGCATAGCTTTCGTTGAAATGTTCTTCCATTAATTTTACTTTAAAATGGAAATTTTTAACGGCTGATACAGATGCAATATCTCCTGTATCTGCATTAAGGACGACCGCATTATTATCATCCTGTGCAAAAACGTCTTCAAATAACGGAACAGATGCTTCAAACGTTACTTTTCCGGTGTTCGAACTGTACTTTTGAGCCAAAGTAAGATTACCGAAGAGTAACGAAACTATAATTAATATTAAGCTTTTCATATTTCTGATTTTGTGGGTACTTAATTTTCCAGAAGGCCATCGTTTTTCCACTCTATGAAAGTATTGATCTGCGCAGGAGATAATGAACCTCCTTTAGGCATTTTAAATGGATCTCCGTTGGGTCTCTGGATTCTGTCCAAAATGTTATCAATATGAGTTTTTACCTGATCATAACTCGTCCAGGGCTGAAAAGAAGCCTGTCCTCCGGCGGAATGGCAGACAATGCAATTATTGTCTATAATAGGCTTAACATCTTTAGCATAAGTCACATTCTGCGGGATAGGAGTCTGATCTGATATTTCTTCATAGGTTCTGCTGTCACAAGCTATTAAAGTAACGGCAAGTGATGATATGTACATTATTTTTCTCATCTTAAAAAACTCTATAAAGATTAAACCCAAAAAATATCTGCCCTTTTTCCCATTTTCCGGTGGCATTGGTAAGGTATCCAATATCCGAATTGATCTGAGAATTGGTGAATAAAAGCTGGAATACATGTCCTCCGGTTTCTATATCCATCCCAATGGATAATGGGTTTTTATAGAAACTGTGATGATCAAAATTCACAAAATACTCTGCATTGATGGAGATTCTTTTTGAGATTTTATACCGTCCTCCTAATCCTGCAAGGAACTGGTCTTTATCCTCAATATTCTGATCATAAAGATTTTTGTGAACATACGATGGGGTCAACTGCAACGAGAAATTATCATCAAACCTTCTGGAAATCAGAGCCTGAGTAAGATAGGAAAGTCTGTCTCCAAATCTCAGGTGCGGATAATTATCCTTATCCAATTCCGTATTGAGAGCCATGACATTATACCCGACAATATTAACCGGGAAGTTATCACTTTGCTTCACCAGATTATATTTCGCGCCCAGCTCAAAAGTTTTCATGAGGGTTTCTCTTGAAAGATTCAACGAAATGTTGTCTGTAACTCCATAGATAACGCCTAATTTAGTAGAAGCATCATCCAGCCCGAAAAAATCTTTAAATCCTGTACTAATGTCTCCGAAACGGTGGGCAACTACAATATACCACTCGTTTTTAGCCGTGAGTTTTGTTGATTGTCCCGTGACAACCTGTAATGCTTTGAATGCAGGCTGTTGTGAGTTTTCTGTGGTTTTTAGCGTGTCAATATCCTTCAGCAGATCCTCCTGAGCACAGACAAAACCTGAAAACAATATTGACAAAAATAAGAGAGTTTTCGTCATATAATTTCAATTTAAAATGTATATGACAAACTTATCGAGTTATGATTTTAAAAGCATGTGACAAAAGTCACCTATAAAATTGTTTTTATCAATTGAAATTATAAACGTGTTAAAACATTTTATATTAGACACTTCTAACATTTTCATGTTTTATTAGTTTTATACCTTCCTTACTTTGGATTATCTCACCTTCATTTTCGATTTTCTTTAACACTCTGCTTACGACTTCTCTAGAAGTTCCAAGATTATTGGCAATTTCTTTATGGGTAAGTTTTACCGGATTGTGACCAGTGATGGTAATTTGCTGATTGATGTAGTTAACGATTCTTTTATCAAGCTTGTGGAAAACGGCTTCATTCACCATATTCATGATATCTGTGAAACGTTTATTGTACTCATGATAAAACAGCTTATTGATTTCCGGAAATCGGATCAGCCATTCATGCATAACAGATGTAGGTATCAAAAGTACCTCAGAATCTTCTTCCGTAACAGCATAAATTTTACTTGTATAATCCCCGAAAATAGAAGAAAAAGTCATTAAACAACTGTCTTCAGGCCTTACATAATAGTAGATCAATTCTCTTCCGTCATTTAAAGAATAAACTTTTATAGAGCCTTTGATCAGGAAAGGAATAAAGCGAACTTTCTGCCCTTCTCTTATAATCTCTGTTTTTGCTTTTATATTATCTATATAAGCATATTTTTGCATTTCCAAAGCAAAATCACGCCCTAAAAATCCAAATTTATTAAGAATAAACTGATTATTAATCATATTCTACATCTGTTTAAGTAACAAATATATAAAATTGAGTATGATGTGGTATTATAATTTTTATCAATAATGTTTAATTTCTGAATTTTTTAAACTTGCCATAAAAAAATGAGGCTGTCTCAAAAGTGAGGCAGCTTTTTTATGAAAAAAGGAAAGCTTTGGCTTTCCTAATTGTTGCAAATTATATAATTTGCGGTGTGTCAATGAAAACAAAAATAGTCTTTAAAGATTACCATCCCAA
>JAFAAJ010000244.1 GCA_023426625.1 Bacteroidota bacterium | reverse complement strand
TTCCCAATGCTCCACCACTGGCTCCTTCACCAATGATATATGTGAAGATAGGAGTTTTAAGCTGAACCATTTCAAAGATGTTTCTTGCAATAGCTTCACCCTGTCCTCTTTCTTCAGCTTCAAGACCAGGATAAGCTCCCGGTGTATCTACTAAAGTTACCACAGGAATGTTGAACTTTTCTGCAAGCTTCATCAATCGTAAAGCTTTTCTGTATCCTTCCGGATTCGGCATCCCGAATCTCCTGTGCTGTCTTTCTTTGGTTGTTCTTCCTTTTTGGGTTCCTATGATCATCACTTTCTGACCGTCAAGGGTTGCCAAACCACCGATCATGGCCGGATCATCAGCAAAATTTCTGTCTCCGTGAAGTTCCAGGAAGCTGCCTTTGTCTACCATTCCGTTGATATAATCCAATGTATAAGGACGGTCCGGGTGACGAGACAATTGTACTCTTTGCCAAGGGGTAAGATTTCCATAGATCTCTTTTTTCTTTTCTACGATCTTATCCTCTATCTGGCTGCAAGCTAATTTTACATCAACACCACTTTCTTCTCCTACTAAAGAACAAGTCTGGTATTGATCCATCAATTCTTTGATAGGAAGTTCGAAACTTAAATATTCCATTTCTTGAAGTAAATTAAATCTTTCAAATTTATGAAAAATTAATGAAAACTTATTTAAAATTATTTATAGCATTGTTTATTCTTACGATGCTTTCCTCTTTTCCAATGATCTCCAGAATGTCCGGAACGTCCGGTCCTTTCAGTTCTCCTACTAAAGATAAACGAAGAGGCATCATTACTTTTCCCATTCCTAAACCTTTATTTTCAGCGAAGTCATGCACCGCCTGTTTTAAAGCTTCTGCATTGAAATCAGAGCTCTGTAACGTAGCGGCAAGTTCACCTAAAATAGCTGAAGTTTCATCATTCCAGGCTTTTTTAGATGCTTTTTCATCATAAGAAGAAGGTGCTTCAAAGAAAAACTTCCCATTTTCATAGATGTCTTTCGGGAAAGTGGCTCTTTCTTTCATGAGATGAATCACTTTTAGCAGCTTTTCATCAGAAATACCGGAAAGATCAAGATCAGTATTTTTAAGGATCTGAAGTAATTCTTCATCAGATTTCATCTGAATATACTGATGATTGAACCATTCTGCTTTTTCCTTGCTGAATCTTGCTCCGGCTTTATGAACTTTATGAAGATCAAATTCTTTAGCCATTTCATCAAGAGAAAGAATTTCCTTGTCATCTGCAGGAGACCATCCTAATAATGCAACCATATTAATGAAAGCATCAGGAAGATAACCATTTTCTCTATATCCTTTGGAAACAATTCCTGTTACAGGGTCTTTGAAATCCAACGGGAATACCGGGAACCCGAATTTATCACCGTCTCTTTTGCTTAACTTTCCTTTTCCTTCAGGTTTTAAAATTAAAGAAAGATGGGCAAATTGGGGAGCTTCCCAACCCATCGCTTCATATAATAAAGTATGTAATCCTAAAGATGGCAACCATTCTTCGCCACGGATCACGTGAGAAATTTCCATTTCGTGGTCATCAATAATATTGGCAAAATGGTAAGTGGGCATTCCGTCGTTTTTTACCAGCACTTTATCATCTAAAGTATTAGTATTTACAGAAAACTTTCCTCTGATGATATCTTCAAGGTTTAAAGTTCTGTCAACAGGCATTTTGAATCTTACCACGTAAGGCGTTTTTTCATCCAACAGCTTGTGTACTTCTTCTTCAGAAAGAGCAAGGCTGTTTCTCAAACGGTTTCTTGTTTTATTGTCGTATGAAAAAACTTCTCCTTTGGCTTCATATTCTGCACGGATGGCATCCAGTTCTTCGGCTGTATCAAACGCGATATAGGCATAATCTGTTTTTAAGATCTGCGCTGTGTATCTGTCGTAAATGTCTCGTCTTTCAGATTGTCTGTATGGAGCAAATTTTCCTCCTTTTGTAGGACTTTCATCCGGAATGATGCCGCACCATTCTAAAGCTTCTTCAATATATTCTTCAGCTCCTTTCACATATCTTGCGGTATCCGTATCTTCTATTCTCAATACAAATTCACCACCCTGATTTTTAGCAAAAAGATAATCATATAATGCGGTTCTTACGCCTCCCAAATGCAATGGTCCCGTAGGACTTGGAGCAAAACGGACTCTCACTTTCTCCATTTCAATAAAATTTTGGTGCAAATTTACTTAAAATAATCAGGTTTTTCATGATGTTTTATAAGTGTATTGTTTGCTTTTTTGATCTTAATCTTTACTTTTGTATAATATTAATAACAGACAGTTATGCTAGAAATAGGGGAGAGACCTTGGGGAAAATACTATGTATTGGCAGATGAACCAAACTACAAGCTGAAAAGAATTGAAGTAGAGCCGGGACAAAAGCTATCTTATCAGTATCACCATAAAAGACAGGAGCAATGGACGATCATTGAAGGAGATGCTACTGTAGTATTAGATGACAAAGAAATCAGATTGTCTTACGGAGAAAGTATTTTCATTCCTCTGGGAGCAAAACACCGCATGATGAATTTGTCTGACAAGCCTGTTGTTTTCATAGAGGTACAAACAGGAACTTACTTTGGCGAAGACGACATTGTAAGAATAGAGGATGAATACGACAGGAGATAAATAAAAATAGATGTAAAAAAGGAAGTTAAACTTAACTTCCTTTTTTTAATAGTATTAATTATATTTTAAGTTAGTATTAATGGTATTTTATTTCTATCTGTGGTGATATATATCATGCTGCTTGTTTTTTTTCACAGAGGTTAGAGTATTATTTTTGTCCGAAAATTTTAAAATAATTCTATGAAAAAACAAATTTTGTTTTGTATTAGTACAATTCTAATGCTTTTTATGGGCTCTTGTTCTACCGAAGAGCTCAATAATGAGATCTCCCAGGCTAATTCTGAAAGCCCGGATGCTCAATTAGCAGGAAAAATAGCCGGTGACGGAATTTATGATATATTGGGGCATGGTTATAATGTAGCAGGTGAGTATGCCAATGCAAACGCCGCTGGTTTTCAGGTAATCGATATAAACAGGTTTAAAACTGAATTTCCGTCCAGAGTAATTTCCGAAAACACTTTCTCTCAGGAATATCTTGAAGAATATGGTGAAAATGCAGAATCCTATTCCAAAAGGGTTTCTACTAAAGTAGGAGTAACTGCGAATGTACCTTTGTTTAAAAAAACTCTTTCGGTTGCTTTTAATTCTGCTGTTACAAATAACAATAAGTTTGATGCCAAGTATATTTACGGAAGTTATAATTTGACAATTAAGCAGAAAAGATTAAGGCTTAATGCTACAGTAGATGCTTTGGGAGATTATCTGACTCCAGAGTTTATGCAGGATTTACAGGCAAAAACTCCCCAGCAAATTGTAAATGATTATGGAACCCACGTAGCTCTGGATATTTATACAGGTGCCAAAATGGATGTTTTATTTCAGTCGGAAACAACAAGCCAAAGCCGGGATTATGCGGCCAGAGTTGGAATAAAATTGGGGATGAAGGATATTTTTGATATAGATGTTACAAATGATGTAAATACAGCTTCATCTAGCCAGAATTATTCTAAAAAATTATCTTATAAAACTAGAGGTGGAGATCCTTCTAAAGGCTTAGTCGGAGATTTAAATCTGGATCAGAGTAATCCTAAAATAAATATCTCTAACTGGCAAAACAGCTCCACTCCCAATAATTCTGTTTTAGTGGATTTTGGGAGTAACGGTTTGGTGATTATTTATGATTTGGTGAAAGACCCTGTGAAAAAAGCTCAGCTTAAAGCTTATGTAGACCAGTATTTAATTGATAATAAAGTTTACCTGGAATTTAAAACAGTTCCTATTCACAGATTTTATAATGGGACAGATCATTATTATACAAGAACAATGGGAAGTTACAACGGCTATGGGTATGAAGGAGTAGAATTTAATGCATTTATATATAAAGCACCTAATACGATCCCAATTTACAGATACTGGAATGGAAAAGATCACTATTATACAAGAACTCCGGGATACTATTCAGGATATGTTGAAGAGGGCATAGAATTTAATGCTTTTGCAACACAGCAACCTAATACAGTTCCAATTTACAGATATTGGAATGGGAAAGACCATTATTATTCAAAATCAAGCATCAGACCAGCCGGATATGTTTATGAAGGAATAGAGTTTTATGCATATTAATTGAAATATAATAGGTAATGATAAAAAAGCTGTCTGAAATTTTCAGACAGCTTTTTTATTTATTGTTTTTTTAAATGTAATAATTTCAGGATTTTATTTATTTTATATTTCATTGTTCTTTTATAACCTAATAGTTTTATTCTTTTCATAAGTTGAAAATTTTCATTCATAGCAGATAGAAGATTTTCTTTGTAGAATGTTCTTAAAAGGTCCTTGTCTGAAATTACCTGTTCCAGCTTTTCAATAGCTTTGGTTTTATTTTCATACATGAAAAACTCATTATTTGTCATTCCTGCTGAGCTCATTCTGTATGCCAAAAGATATTCCTTAATGAAAAATGTCTCAGGCTTGTCTCCATATGCCTGTAGCCAGAAAATCCAGTCTTCCTTCGCTTTAAGTTCCTCATTAAACCTATATTTTTCAACTATATCCCTAGAAAATAAAGCACAGTGTATAGGAATGGAAAAAGGATTGTCCCATTTTAGCAAAATCTCTTCCTGGTTGAAGTATTTTTCTTCAAGGATACAATGTGGAGGCAGAACTGTTTTGGTAGTATTATCGAATCTCTGAAAATCCGTTATTACAATTGTATTTGTTGGATTTTTAATTTTCTGTACAGATTTTTCGAATTTTTCTTTATACAGGAAATCATCACAATCTAAAAACTGGACAAAGTCACCGGTAACATTCCGGATTCCTGTATTTCTTGCAGAACTGAGCCCTCCGTTTGTTTTTTTTATATACTTTATTCTGTTGTCTTTACTTTGCCACTCAAGTGCTTTTTCTTCAGTATTATCTGTGCTTCCGTCATTTACGAGGATACATTCCCAGTTTGGATAGGTTTGATTAATTAAAGAATTAACACAATCATCCATAAAAACTGCCTGATTATAACAAGGTACAATTACTGATATTTTATACATTAGGATAATAATTCTAAATATTTTTGTCTAAACCTGCTGATGTCAAAATTTTTCACAGCATACTTTCTTGCTTCATAGGATAAAGTATGATAAGAATCTTTGTCATCAACAAGCCTGCCTATTATTTCGACAGTTTTTTCTATAAAAGCTTCTTTGTCTGATTCAAAAACAAACCCGTTTCTCTCATTTATATGTTCCTTTATGCTGCCTACATCTGTAGCAATCACAGGTATTCCCAGCTCCATAGCTTCCATTATTACCAATGGAAACCCTTCTCTGGAAGAAGGCAGTATAAGGACTGATATTTCGGAAAATTCTTTTCGGATAATCTTTTCATCGTTACAGCCTTCAAAAAAAGTTATTTCCGGTTTAGATTTAAACTCAGAAAAATCATCACCAATCATTTTTATTTTTAACTGAGGGAAATATTCTGCTATTTGCAGAAATATTTCAGGCCTTTTTTCTTTTGAATTTCTTCCTACATAGCCTATAGTGAAGTTATTAAATCTTTTACTGACAGCTGCTTCATCGAATGCATGAATCTCAATTCCATTTTCAATTTTTTCAAATTTTTCCAGCAGGGATGAAGGAATTTTGTGTTCGGAGTATAAAGTTTGATAGTCTTCAAAGGTTCTGTTGTTGATGACAATTCTTTTGTCTAGGTACTGTAAGAAAGGAATGGATAATGTTTCAACTCCTACCTCAGGCTTTGAGAAAGCATGGGTTAAATCAATTTTTTTTATTCTGTTTCTAAGTTTAGGTAAAGATTGGTAAAAAAAGTAACTGTTGCATCCGAAAACGGTTACAGGCATAAAAAGAGATAGAAAATTTATAAAAAAAACAGCAAATTTTCTTTTATATTTATTCTTTACACCATAGCATCTGGAAAATTTCGGGAAATCTCCCATATTATCTCCGGATGAAATATTTTCAAATAATACTAATCCCGGCCTGCTTATTGATTTTAAGATTTCCTGATGTACCTTTTCAGCACCTCCAATTTTGTGATATGAGAAGAAAAAAATTACCATCAAATTATTTAATAATGTTTCTTATCCAACTGCCAAAACCATATTTGGTTACAATGCTTCCAGGCAATTCGTTATAAGGTGTTTTTAAAAACTGTTCAATATTTTCGTAATTATCATGTTCTATGACAAAAATATTATCGGGATGATAAAAATCGTAATTTTTCACCATAATATTATCAGTAATTACTTTTTTCTTGTAATACATCCCCTCAAAAAAACGAATGGAAAGGCCGTTATGTAACGGATCAACGAAATCAAGAAGAATATCAGAGTCTTTTACAAACTCTAGATTTTCTCTGAAGGAAACCCTGTTCTGAATATATTTTATTTTATCATTTTTCTTTTCCGGCTCTTTAAAATATTGAATGAAAATGGATAATTCAACCGGAAAGTCAGAAATCCTGTCAATGAATTTATCTATTTTTTCTTCACGGCTTTTCCAATACAATCCTACAAAATAAAGCTTGGGTCTTTCTGTATTGTATTCTTTTTGAGAAGGAGGGAGGTGGTCAAAATAAAAATTTGTAATGGATTTGATATTGTGTTCAGATTCCACTTTTTCGAAGCAAAAGAAAGTATCAAAAAGCCCGAAGTAATTTTTAATTTCGGGGAATTTTTCAATTCCGTCCCATTGATAAGCAATGAGTTTTTTGGTTCTCTGTTTTAAATTTTTCACAAAAGGAATCGGGAAATTATCCGGGCGGATCACCAAGATGTAATCCAGTTCACCTTCAATCTGTGAAAGACTTTTATTGAGTTCTTCAAGTTGATGTCTGCTGAGGAGATTTTGTTTGTAAGCCTTGTTTCTGAGAACATTTTTAATGAAAAAATTCTTAATGCTCTCAAGTCCTTTATACCTGAATTTTGAAACTTTGTCCGTGATCAGGAAAGCCTCAAAGCCAATTTTCTCCAGATTATCCAAAAATAACCGGGGAAAATCCGAATAATCAGGCATCATTAGCAGAAATCTCTTTTTATCTTCCATTTTACTTGTTAAATAGACTGAACATTATGATTTTGTAATGCTTTCTAAGGCTGTTTACAGGATTATTGAAATATTCTTTCCTAATGCTGTCTGCATTTTTTAAGCTTACATTATTCAGGAATTTGAAATATTTCTTTTCAATATCTTTTAAATGGATGTTGTTTTTAAACTCAGGATTCACCTCTTTGAAAGTTTTTTCCATTTGCTGAAGGGCTTCTTGAGAATAATTTCCGTGATGCTTAAAATTCCCGATGATGATCTTCTTAAGGTAGGCAAGATAATATGCCGTAACGCTTTGCTCAGGATATTTCAGATAATATTTTTCGTAAATCGTTTTTATAACGCTTAAATATCCGAAAAGATTTTTGTCACTGTTCTTTTTAGTGATGGATTGGGCGTTGTCCACCGTATAATAATAGGTCACATCTGGAATAAAAGTTACATTCCTTGCACTGAACTGGGTCTCAAAGAACCACAATTCGTCCTCATGATAAATTCCGCTTAAAAATTTAAGATGATTTTTTCTTAAAAATTCAGTTTTGTATAATTTGTTTTGAGCAATCGGGCTCAAACCTTCTGTCATGTTTTTGATCAGGACTTCTGAGTCTGTATTTTCAAACTGCTGCTTTTCCTTGGGATGTGGAAGATACGAAATGATCTTTTTTTCTTCCCAGGAATAGGTTGCTGTTTTCCCTACAATAATATCCTCTTTTCCGGTGTAGGCGGCAACTAATGATGCTATGGCATTTTGTGGAAGCAGATCATCACTGTCACAGAAATAAATAAAATCACCTGTTGCTTGTTCTATTCCGAAGTTTCTGGTATCGGAAAGACCTTTGTTTTCCTGGTCATAAATCCTGAAACGCGGATCTGTGAAACTGTTGATGATCTCTAAAGTATGATCCGTACTTCCGTCATTGATGATAATGCATTCAATATGAGAGTAAGATTGGTTCTGAATACTTTCAAGCACCTCTTTTACATAGTATGAAGCATTGTAGCACGGAACGATGATACTGATGAGGAAATTAGGATTATTCATAAGATTCAGATGTCTTTAAGAGTAGAACTTACCGTTTCCGGGGAAAAAAGTTTTAAGCTGTCGATTGAATTCTGGCTCAACGTATTCCATAATTCTTCATTGCTGTTAAGACGTAAGATTTCCTGGGCAAAAGCATTGCTGTCATTGGCGATCAGTACATTTTTTTCATTGACCAGCTGCATTCCTTCAGCACCAATATCTGTAGTGACTACAGGCAGGAAATATTCAAATGCCTGTCCGATCTTACCTTTTACACCCGCCCCGAATCTCAGTGGAGCAACCATAATTCTTGAGGTCATAAAAAGTTCCTCGATATTTTCCACAAAGCCTAAAAACTTGAATTTAGGGAATTGCTTAATATCCAGTTTATCCGCAACATTTCCGATAATGCTCACTTCCAGTTCCGGATTGGTCTTCCAGACGATAGGCATAATGTTTTCGTAAAGATATTTTACGGCATCAATATTAGGTTCGTGAATGGACCCGATGAATATAATACCTTTGCTTTCACTGAAAGCTTTTCTTTCCGAGATGTCAATTTTAGGATAATGAATATTGGAAATGGTAATGATCTTTTTTGGATCGGCATAATCACTCATGATCTCTTTTTCCTTGTCTGATATCGCAATAATGCAGTCCAATTGAGGAGCAATAACCGTTTCTACATGGAAAAAGTGTTTATAGTTTTTCTTTAGGGAAATTCTTGTCGGTTCTAATTCTATGGCTCTTTTATATCGTAAAAAATGAATATCCACCATATCATAGATGAACTTCGTTTTTGGCGATACGCTTTTCATCTTTTTGTAAAACAGGTTCAGCGCCAATGGACCATTGAACCAGATATAATCTACTGCAGAAAGCGATGAAATAAAATCGTAGATCGTTCTGTACTTAAGATTTTCCACGAACACGATAACACCATGTCCCTGGTAAAATTTCACGTAAGAATTGTCTTCGAAAATATTGGGAGCAAATAATATACAGTTGTAACCAAGCTTTTTATAGATGAGAATAAGCTCTTTCAGTCTGTTGGAGCCGGATTCTTTATCATGAACAGGGAAATCCCTTGATGCAAAAAGAATGGTTTTTTTATGAGGATCGAATAGCTTGTTATTAACAATGTTCTCGGTTTGAAGAACTTTAAGTTTCTCTTTTCTTTTAAAATATTTTTTTATCTTTTTTAAAATTCCCATTGTTAATTTTTCTTTAGTTCGAAAACCCTATCTGTCCAACTGTCAAGTGTGTATTTGTTATAGATCTCTTCCGGAAGCTTTTCATAAGGCTGTCGGAAAAATTCTGTATTGATATTACTTAAACTTTTATCCAGTACCAAAATGTTTTTTGGATTGTAAAAATCATAATTTTTAATCTCAGGATTATCCGTAACGATCTTTTTTTCCATCGCCATGGCTTCAAAAACCCTGAAACTAAGACCGGTTTGTCCCGCTCTCATCAGATCCAGCAAAACTCTTGTATTTTTATAAATATCAGTGATTTTAGCTGCGGGAATAGGTTTGTTCCTTAAAATGATAAAATTTTTCAGATTGTCTTTCCCTGATTTGATCTGTTCTTTCCACACTTTTTTCCCAACCACTACAAAATGATAAAGGATTCCTTTTCTCTTTAAAATTTTAGCTAAAGGTAATAATATTTTGTTTCTTCCCTTATCAAATGAGGTGATATAATAGAGATCCAGTTTAGGATTCTGATTTTCCTGCGGAATATAGTCAAGGTAATTATAATTAGTAAGAGGTTCAAAACCATGCTTTTTAATATCCTTGTCATCAAATGAGAAAATTTTATCAAAAAGATGGAGTTTATCTTCTACAGGAAATCTTTCAAGATTGTCATACAGATAAGTGATCATCCTTCCGGTATACGTCTTTATTTCTTCCAGAGTGGAAAGATCAAACGTATCCGGATTTAACACCAATATCTGATCCTGATAACCCATTTCTTTCAGAGAATCCAATACATACTGCTGCCGCTTCTCCTTTTTAATATTCCGGTTCAGAAAAGTTTTGCTGAAGGCATTAATGGCTTTCTCCTGAAAATTAGTATGGGTAATAGCTCCGATTTTGATATGATGCGCATCAATACCTTTACGCTGCAAAGTTTTCACAATGTAGCTGTCATACCCCCAAAAATCAAAACTGATGACACAGATTTTCATGTATTGCCTTGTTCTTTCTTTAAAGATTTATACGTTTCAAAAACACTTAAAGATTGTAAATAAGAGAGTTGAAACCCTTCTCTACCATCTAAAATTCCCAGCCTCATAATATATGCTTTAAAAAACTTAAAAGCTGTTTTGGCATATTGAGTGGAAGTGCTGTATCTTTTTCCTTTTAAAGCTAATTCCATGCCTTTTAAGATTCCGTAATGGATCATCTTTTTCTTATAAGTCTCATAATCTGTAACGGAAAAATGAAGAAGTTTATTCTTGAGTTCACCGATAGAGCCATTCACATGCAAGGTTTCATGGACTTTTTTTTCAGCGATGTATCTTGCTTTTGATCTTCTGAAAAGCCTGAAATTCTTATCGGTCTGGGTTCCTGAAAAATGAATGGGTTTCCCTGCAAAGAAAAATTTTCTGTAAAAGTAATAAGCGTCTTTCTTATCCGGTTTATTAAGCTCCTGAATAATTTCTTCTTTCAGTTGGGGAGTTATTCTCTCATCGCCGTCTAAAAACAATACCCAGTCATTCGTTGCATGATCCAAAGCTAAATTTCTTTGGGAGGTAAAATCTTCAAATGCATTCTGAATGATCTTTACATTGGAAAAAGTTTTAGCGATTTCCAGCGTTTTATCTGTACTGAAGGAATCTACAATGACGATCTCGTCACAAAAATCAAAACATTCGAGTACTTCCCGAATGTTTTTCTCTTCGTTATACGTTATAATTAAGCCGCTTACTTTTTCAGTGAGTTGAGGCATATTTATTTTTTGAAGTCAGAAATAGTTTTTTCAATGATCTTTACACAATCCATTAGTTGTTCTTCTGTGATCACCAATGGCGGAGCCAATCTTATGATATTTCCATGTGTAGGCTTAGCCAATAATCCGTTTTCTTTTAACTGTAAACAGATGTTCCATGCTGTTGAACTTTCAGGAGTGTCATTGATCAAAATAGCGTTTAGTAGACCTTTTCCTCTTACCTTGGTAATAAGGTCGGATCTTTCGATCACTTTTTCAATTTCCGCTCTGAAAAGCTGTCCTAATCTTTCCGCTCTTTCAGATAGATTTTCTTCTGAAACTACGTCTAAAGCAGCTATTGCTACTGCACAAGCTAACGGGTTTCCTCCGAATGTAGAACCATGTTGTCCCGGTTTGATCACATTCATGATATTATCGTTCGCTAAAACAGCTGAAACAGGATACATTCCGCCGGAAAGAGCTTTACCTAAAATTAAAATATCAGGCTGCACATCTTCGTGGTGACAAGCGATCAGTTTTCCTGTTCTTGCAATACCGGTCTGTACTTCATCCGCAATGAAAAGAACATTGTGCTTTTTACATAGTTCGGATGCGTTTTTAAGGAAATTTTCGTCCGGAACATATACTCCGGCTTCACCTTGAATAGGTTCTACTAAAAATGCTGCAATATTGGGGGCGTCATTTTTTAAAACTTCTTCTAAGGCGGCGATATCATTGTATGGAATTTTGATGAATCCCGGTGTGAAAGGACCATAGTTATTGTTTGCATCAGGATCATTAGAGAAAGAAACAATGGTTGTCGTTCTTCCGTGGAAATTATTTTCACAAACGATGATCTTTGCGGCATTTTCAGAAATGCCCTTTACTTCATAACTCCACTTTCTGGCTAATTTTACTGCCGTTTCCACAGCTTCAGCTCCGGAATTCATAGGTAAAACTTTATCAAATCCGAAAAGTGAAGTGATCTTTTGTTCGTATTCTCCTAATTTTGAGTTGTAGAATGCTCTTGATGTTAAAGCCAGCTTTTTGGCCTGATTTACCAATGCGTCTACAATCTTAGGGTGAGAGTGTCCCTGGTTAACAGCAGAGTAAGCAGAAAGGAAATCATAATATTTCTTGCCTTCCACATCCCATACAAAAACGCCTTCTCCGCGGTCAAGAACTACCGGAAGAGGATGGTAATTGTGAGCTCCGTGTTTGTCTTCAAGATCAATAAAATACTGTGAATTTTTTGCTGTTTCTACTGTTGACATATATCTTAGGTTTTCCACAAAATTACAGAATAAAATCGAGGACTTCAATAACTGGATTGTCAATTAACAGTTTTTAAATTTTATTTCTGTATTTGAGGGTAATGAGTGTAAAAAATTATTGTTTTTGGTTCTGTGATACTAAAAATTATCCTCATTAATCTGATGTTGATGAAATCTGAAATGTACAGAAATTTTAATTCACCGGAATTTTGTAGTTAAATAAAAAAACCGCCTCATTTGAGACGGTTGATTATTATAAAAAAATCTTAATGATTTTCATATTTTTTGTCCATTACAAAACTCTCCATGAATTTTGTAGTGTAGTTTCCTGCAAGATAATCTTCATTATCCATCAGTTGTCTGTGGAAAGGAATTGTAGTTTTCACTCCCTCAATATAGAATTCCTCTAGCGCACGTTTCATTTTTGCAATTGCTTCCTCACGGGTCTGAGCCGTGGTGATAAGCTTAGCAATCATAGAGTCGTAGTTGGAAGGAATAGTATATCCGGAATATACGTGAGTATCTACTCGGATTCCATGTCCGCCAGGAATATTCAGTCTTGTGATTTTTCCCGGAGAAGGTCTGAAATCATTATATGGATCTTCCGCATTGATTCTGCACTCAATAGAATGTAGTTTAGGGAAATAATTGATTCCGGAAATTGGAGTTCCTGCTGCAAGAAGGATCTGTTCTCTGATCAGGTCATAATCAATTACCTGTTCAGTGATCGGGTGCTCTACCTGGATTCTTGTGTTCATCTCCATGAAATAGAAATTTCTGTGTTTGTCCACTAAGAATTCAATAGTTCCTACACCTTCATATCCAATATATTCTGCTGCTTTCACTGCTGCTTCACCCATTTTCTCACGAAGTTCATCCGTCATGAATGGAGAAGGTGTTTCTTCCGTAAGCTTCTGGTTTCTTCTTTGTACGGAACAGTCTCTTTCAGAAAGGTGACAAGCTTTTCCGTACTGGTCTCCTGCAATCTGAATTTCGATATGTCTAGGCTCTTCGATCAGCTTTTCCATGTACATGCCTCCGTTTCCGAAGGCAGCTACAGCTTCCTGAATAGCAGATTCCCAATGGTCCTTAAGATCTTCAGCTTTCCATACAGCTCTCATTCCTTTTCCACCACCACCTGCTGTAGCCTTGATCATTACCGGATAACCGATTTCTTCAGCTGTTTTGGCAGCAACTTCATAAGATTCGATCAAGCCATCAGAACCAGGGACACATGGTACACCTGCAGCTTTCATGGTCGCTTTGGCATTTGCCTTGTCTCCCATTTTTTCAATTTGCTCAGGAGTAGCACCGATAAATTTGATGTTGTTCTTCTGGCAGATTCTTGAGAAGTTAGCGTTTTCAGATAAAAATCCGTAACCAGGGTGAATGGCATCAGCATTGGTAATTTCAGCTGCTGCAATAATGTTAGGAATTTTCAGGTATGAGTCTTTGCTCATCGCAGGACCGATACATACAGCTTCATCAGCAAATCTTACGTGAAGACTGTCTTTGTCGGCAGTAGAGTATACCGCTACGGTTTTGATCCCCATTTCTTTGCAAGTACGAAGAATACGCATTGCAATTTCGCCACGATTGGCAATTAATATTTTTTTGAACATAACTTTAATTAGGTAATTAGATGATTAGGTAATTAGATAATGAGTTGAAAAAAACTTAAAAGCTAGTAATCTAACTTCTAACTTCTACCTTCTAACTTCTAACTAAATTTATGATGGATCTACTAGGAATAAAGGTTGATCGTATTCTACAGGAGTAGCATCGTCTACCAAAATCTTAACGATTTTTCCGCTGATCTCAGATTCGATCTGGTTGAATAACTTCATTGCTTCGATTACGCAAACTACTTTACCTACTGAAACTTCATCACCTACATTTACAAATACATCCTTATCCGGAGCCGGTTTTCTATAGAAAGTACCAATCATTGGAGATTTGATCGCTACATATTTGCTGTCATCAGAAGCAGCTTCTGTTTTTTCTGCAGGAGCAGAAGCAGCCGGAGCAGCTTGTACAGGAGCGGCAACTTGTTGAGGTGCAGTGTGGTAAACAGCCGGTTGAGCAAATGCTACTTCACTTCCTGCCAATGGAGTTTTAATAGTGATTTCGAAATCTTTTGTTTTGTATTTTACTTCTGATACTTCAGCTTTAGACACAAACTTGATAAGATTCTGTATGTCTTTAATGTCCATAAATTTGATATTTGATTTTGGGTCAAAGATACCAAAAAATACCAAAAAGTAACAAAAAACCACTCAATTTTATCAAAATTGAGTGGTTTTTGTATTAAAACGAGGTTTTTTAGAGAAAAATGCCTCTTAGTTTTCTTCAGTGGTTTCAACTGTTTTTTCCAATACTACTTTACCTCTGTAGTAAAGTTTTCCTTCATGCCAGTGAGCTCTGTGATAAAGGTGTAATTCACCAGTTGTTGCATCTTTAGCTAATTGAGGAACTACAGCTTTGTAGTGAGTTCTTCTCTTATCTCTTCTTGTAGACGACTGTCTTCTCTTTGGATGTGCCATTTTGTAATAACTTTTTTAATTTGATGAGCGATGAGATTCATCATCTCATCATATTAATTATTTTAATTTTTATCTTTTAATTTTTTTAATGCCTCCCATCTGGGATCGATTTCGTGTTCTTTCTCTTCAGTTTCCTCAATCT
>JAFAAJ010000207.1 GCA_023426625.1 Bacteroidota bacterium | reverse complement strand
AAAATATTTTGCACGGTTTACCGCCGCTCCCAATTTTTTTAAATGTTCGATATTTAGAACCTGAAATCTTCTGGCATTGATGATTTTCTGTGCGGTTTTCACGCCTATTCCCGGAATTCTCAAAATCATTTGGTAATCTGCTGTCTGTAAATTAACGGGAAATTGGTCAAGATGTCTCAATGCCCAACCCAGTTTTGGATCTACTTCTAAATCTAAAAATGGAACATTAGGATCCAGAATTTCTTCCGCTTTAAAACCGTAAAATCTCATTAACCAATCAGACTGATAGAGCCTGTTTTCCCGAAGCATCGGAACTTCTGTGGATAATGAAGGCAGTCTTTTATCTTCCAGAACAGGAACGTAGCCGGAGTAATAGACTCTCTTTAAACTGTAATTCCTATAAAAGTGATCGGCAACTTTGATGATCTGCAAATCGCTTTCATTTGTGGCTCCAACAATCATCTGGGTAGATTGTCCTGCGGGAGCGAATTTAGGAACCTTCCGGAAAATTTTCTTTTCATCCTTGTATTGAGCAATTCCATTTTGTACGAATTTCATCGGATTCAGCATATCCTGTCTGTTTTTCTCCGGAGCTAATAATTTCAACCCGCTTTCAGTAGGAATTTCAAGGTTTACGGATAATCGGTCGGCATATAATGCGGCTTCCTGCATCAGTTCATCACTTGCTCCGGGAATGGATTTCAGGTGGATATATCCGTTGAAATTTTCTTCCAACCGTAATTTTTTGGCGACACGAACCAGACGTTCCATCGTCGTATCTGCATTTTTGAATATTCCCGAGCTTAAAAAAAGACCTTCAATATAATTTCTACGATAAAAATTGATGGTAAGATCTACCACTTCTTCTACAGTGAAAGCCGCTCTTTTTATATCATTGGAACTTCTGGAAACACAATACGCACAGTCATAAATACAGTGATTGGTCAAAAGAATTTTGAGCAGGGAAACACAACGTCCGTCTTCCGTATAGGTATGACAAATTCCACTTACGGAACTGTCTCCTAAAGCACCTTTTTTGTTTTTCCTGTTGCCTCCGCTGGAAGAGCAGGAAACATCATATTTCGCTGCATCTGCAAGAATTTCAAGTTTTTCTTTCAGGCGGTCAAAATTCATTTTTTAATTAAAAATTAATAGTTGAGGTCTAATTTTAATTCAAAAGTAGACCCAAAATTGAGAAATGTCACTTTTTTTAACATAAAGTTATCAACAAAATTCCCGGTCAAAATCATTATATTTACAGTTCGTTAAAGTTACATTATGAAATCGCAGTCCTGCGATGGCATATTATATAAAAATATACACACCCTATGAATCATCAACCGATTGAAGGTTTTTCCAAATTAACAAAACAAGGGAAAATCGACTGGCTCGTGAATGAATATCTTGACGGAAACCAAGACTACCAAAATATATTAAAGCAATATTGGAATGATAATGCAGAACTTCAGAAGCTTCATGAAGAGTTTTCGGAAAACACGATCTCCAATTTTTATATGCCTTACGGAATTGCCCCGAATTTTTTAATTGACGGTAAACTGTTTGCTCTTCCTATGGCAGTGGAGGAGAGTTCTGTAGTAGCAGCAGCTTCCAAGGCAGCAAAATTCTGGTTCGATAAGGGAGGTTTTAAAACAACCATCATCAATACCAAAAAATTAGGACATACTCATTTTATATTCAATGTGGAATCCCACAAACTTCAGCATTTCTTTAATTTTAAACTGAAGAAAAAATTATTTGAAGCCACGGAAGCCATTACAGCCAATATGAGAAAGCGTGGAGGCGGAATCCTGAACATCAGACTGATCGATAAAACCGCTGAAATGCCTCATTATTATCAGTTGAAAGCCAGCTTTGATACGGTAGATTCTATGGGAGCTAATTTCATCAATTCATGTTTGGAACAGTTTGGGAAAACATTGAGAGAAGAAGTAGCTGCTGATGAAGATTTTACGCAGGAAGAAAAGGATTCTTTACAGATCGTGATGAATATCCTTTCCAATTTTACTCCGGATTGTATCGTAAGAGCTGAAGTTTCCTGTAAGATTGAGGATTTAAAAGATGACAGCGGAATTTCTCCTGAAGAATTTGCCTGGAAATTCAAACAGGCAATCACGATTGCTGAGATTGAACCTTTCCGTGCGACCACTCATAACAAAGGGATCATGAATGGGGTAGACGCTGTTGTAATTGCTACCGGAAATGATTTCCGTGCCACAGAAGCCTGTGCACATGCTTATGCAGCGAAGGATGGGCAGTACAGGTCTTTAACGCATTGTACCACAGATAACGGGATTTTCAGATTCTGGATCGATCTTCCTATTTCCGTAGGCGTTGTAGGAGGTTTAACGAATCTTCACCCGTTGGTGAAATTCTCTTTAGCTTTGCTAGGAAAACCATCGGCACAGGAGTTAATGAGTATTCTTGCTGTTTCCGGATTGGCGCAAAATTTTGCAGCGATCCGTTCTTTGGTAACAACCGGAATTCAGAAAGGACACATGAAAATGCATTTGTTCAATATCCTGAATCAGATGGGAGCCACAGAAGAGGAAAAACAACATTTTGTAAATTATTTTAAGGATAAAACGGTAAGTCATCACGAAGTAATTAATGAACTTAACAGGTTAAGAGCTGAATAATGATACAAATTACCCTGTCTGTTGTGTTTATTATATTCGGATTATTTCTGAAGAAAACAGATAATTCGGGATTCAGAAGTTCTAAAAGGTTTGCTATGATGTTTATTATTTTAGGAGGTGCGGTATTGGTTAGCAAACTTGTATCTTATTTTCTACATCCTGCATAAAAAATCAAATTTAGAAGAACTATAAATGATTATTAGGAAAAAGTACTTTATTGTTTGCTGAATTTTGTGGTCTTGCTTTCCCTCAAAATACAAGGACTGAAAGATGCTTGCCATTGCAATAGAATAATCTGCTAAGATATAATGTTAAATATGAAAACAATTACTTTAATATTTGGTGCTGTTTATGGAATGCTATCCGTGATTTTAGGAGCATTCGGCGCACACGCATTTAAGAAAATTTTGTCTGTGGAAAGGCTGGAAAGTTTTGAAACAGGAGTAAGATATCAAATGTATGCCGCATTTTTTCTTCTGATTGTGGGCTGCATTCTGAAGTTTGAAACAGGCTCTGAAAAATGGATCTCCTGGTTAATGATCTTTGGAACCATTCTTTTTTCAGTAAGTATATATTTTCTCAGCTTTCAGGATTATTGGGGAGTAAATCTTAAATTTTTAGGTCCGATCACGCCGCTTGGAGGTTTACTGATGATCATAAGTTGGGCAATGCTTATTCTTTATTTTGCTAAAAGTAAACTATAAGCTTATTCAATGAAAATCAATAGAAGAAGACGGTTGATCAGAACATTCAACCTTTTAGATCAGCCCATCAGATTCAATCCGTTTGTATTCAGTCGTACATTTTTTATGTGGGCTTTCACAGGTTTAGTGGGTGGAATTATTGCCGGATTGTATTGGATCGTTCTTGAACATTTCACGGAATTTTTAACACAATTTCAGGGTTGGATGGTGATTCCTACCATGGCCATTTGCGGCTTATTGGCTGGTTTGGTGATTTATTTCATCGGAGATCCCGGAGAAATTCATCTGATCGTAAATAATATAAGGTTCAGTAAAGGTAAATTAGAGCCTAAAAACAATCCTTCCATGATCCTGTCATCATTATTTTGTGTGGCTTCGGGAGGAAGTTTGGGGCCGGAAGCTCCTTTGGTACAGGTTACGGGTTCTACAGGAACCTGGCTGGGTAAAATTTTCAGATTAAAAGGGGAGGAACTTCGTTCTTTGAGTATTGCTGGAATGGCTTCAGGTTTTACGGCTTTGTTCGGGGCACCATTGGGGGGAAGTCTTTTTTCACTGGAAATTCTGCATCATAAACATGCGGTAGAATATTATAAGGCTATTATTCCTGCTTTGGTGGCGAGTTGTTTTAGCTATGCGGTTTTTGCGCTGATCATTCATTTGGGGATCGGTGCAACTTGGGATTTAAAGGCATATCAATATTCAGGAGTGTATGATTTTGCTTATGCATCGGGATTTGCACTCTTGGCAACATTGGTTGGGTGGATCATTATTTATGTAGTGAAATTTTTCAAGAAACTTTTTGAATACAGAGCATTTCCTATTTATATCAAGACATTCGCAGGTGGTCTTATCTTAGGGGTTATCGCTTATTATTTTCCTATTACCAGATATTTCGGGCATCATGAAATTAATGAACTGATCAACGGAAATTTTGCTTTGGGATTTTTAGTAAGCGTTTTGGTTTTTAAAATTTTGGCTATTGCCATTACGGTAACTTCAGGATGGAGAGGAGGGTTTATCATTCCGCTTTTTTTCGTGGGAACAACTCTTGGACTGATCATTCATCATCTTTTTCCGTCTGTGGATACTACTTTGGCAATTGTAAGCTGCATGGCGGGAATCAATGCGTGTGTGACGAGGACTCCGATGAGTACAACGATTATTTTGGGAACTTTAACAGGGTTTACTTATTTTGTTCCGATACTTTTTGCGAGTTTAACAGGGTATTTCCTCGCTCCGAAAATTCCTTTCATCGGTTCACAATCTGAGAAATTATCCGAATAATAAAGCCTGTTTCGAAAGATATGTTAAAAATCAAGGTTTTTAAGCTTTAATTTTTAGACTAAGAATCTTGAACTTCCGTGTCTTTTTAGTAAATTTGTCGACCTTTAAATTTTAAAATAAAATAATAAAAATAATATGAATCTTCACGAGTATCAATCAAAAGAGATTTTATCAAAGTACGGAGTAGCTATCCAACGCGGTTTCGTTGCCAATAATGTAGACGAAGCTGTAGCAGCTGCTGAAAAATTGACTGCAGAAACTGGCGCTCAGGGCTGGGTAGTAAAAGCACAGATCCACGCAGGAGGTCGTGGTAAAGGAGGTGGTGTTAAGTTTTCTCCAAACATGGATAAACTTAAGGAAAATGCACAGAACATCATCGGAATGCAGTTGATTACTCCGCAAACTTCTGCTGAAGGTAAAAAAGTAAACTCTGTTTTGATCGCTGAGGATGTATATTATCCTGGAGAATCTGAAACTAAAGAATTTTATGTTTCTATCCTTTTAGACAGAGCTGAAGGTAAAAATACAGTAGTATATTCTACAGAAGGAGGGATGGATATTGAGCACGTAGCTGAAGTTACTCCTCATTTGATCCACAAAGAAATCATTGATCCTGCTTTAGGTCTTCAAGGTTTCCAAGCTAGAAAAATTGCTTTCAACCTAGGTCTTGAAGGGAATGCTTTCAAAGAATTTACAAAATTCATTACCTCTTTATACAATGCTTATACAGGAATCGATGCTTCTTTATTCGAGATCAACCCTGTATTGAAAACTTCTGATAACAAGATCATCGCTGTTGATGCTAAAGTAACTTTAGATGATAACTCACTGTTCCGTCACAAAGACTTAGCTGAATTGAGAGATACAAGAGAAGAAGATCCAATGGATGTAGAAGCTGGTGAAGCAGGTCTTAACTTCGTAAAACTGGACGGTAACGTTGCCTGTATGGTAAACGGAGCGGGTCTTGCAATGGCAACAATGGATATCATCAAATTATCAGGTGGTAATCCGGCTAACTTCCTTGACGTAGGTGGTACTGCAGATGCTCAGAGAGTTCAGACAGCTTTCGGAATCATCTTAAGAGATCCAAACGTAAAAGCTATCTTGATCAACATCTTCGGAGGTATCGTAAGATGTGACAGAGTTGCTCAGGGGGTTGTAGATGCTTATAAAGCGATGGGCAGCCTTCCGGTTCCATTGATCGTAAGATTACAGGGAACAAACGCTGTTGAAGCTAAAAAGTTAATCGACGAGTCAGGTCTTCCTGTACACTCTGCAATTACTTTAGAAGAAGCTGCAAACAAAGTAAAAGAAGTTTTAGCATAAGACTAGAATTAAAAATAAAAAAGAACCGCTCCATTTTTGGAGCGGTTCTTTTTTAGGGAATTAAGTTCAAACAAACAAAAACCGCTTTGATTAGCGGTTTATTTTATTTATCCTGATTCATTAATGAATCATTTCCGTCTTTGGTAATGCATATACTTGTTGGCGTTTCAAGTCGGATTTCATCAGCATCAAGCCTTTGTTTGATCTTAAAAAGCGCGTCACTTTTAATCTTTACCATATTGGACCCGATAGCAATCCAGAATTTCGCCTGAATATTAAAAGCTCCCTGTTTCAGATCTGTAAGGATAACTTCGGCGGCATCCAGACGATCAACTTGTTCCATACCTTTAACAACTTCGAGAATTCCTTTTTGCGCCTTATGGATGTCTTCATCCGCAGGAATTTCAAAATTAAGGATAATTCTCCGCTGTGGAGAGTCCGTAAAATTGGCGAATGGCGCATTGAAAATTACCTGATTGGGGATATAGACTTTTTTGCCATCATCAGTGATGATCTTGGTGGTAAGAAGTCCAATTTCGTGAACCGTTCCGGAATTAGTTCCAATGGTGACATAATCTCCTACCTTGAAAGCTTTGTCGATCCCGATCAGCATTCCTGAGAAGATACTTGAAACCAGATCTTTTAGTGCAACCCCTGCAATAACCCCTGCAACTCCTAAGCTTCCGATAAATTTCCAAAGGAAACCACTGAATCCCATGATCTCCAATGCTATAAACGTACCCATCAACATAATCAGGAATCTGAAAACTCCGATCAGTGCGACTAAAGAACCTTGCTTGTTACTTTTGGGAAATAATTTGTGAAACGCCTTAACGGCTGCCTGACTTAGAAACTTACTCGTTATTAAAAAGAGAGAGAAGATTAAAATTCCGACAATTAATTTGGGTGTAAGTTCGGCAAATTTTACATACCAGTTTTCTAAAACTCTATAGACAACATCAAAATAACTTAAACCATTTTTCTGCATGAACTTCTTTTTATGTTAAATATATGAATTTTTCAACAAAAATTTTGCCAGTCTCAAAAAGTCTACTAAATTTGTAGACTAACAAAAACAAAATTATGTCAATAAAGCTAGGAGATACAGCACCCAACTTTCAGGCGGTTACTACTGCGGGAAATATTGATTTTTACGACTATCTAGGTGATTCGTGGGGGATTTTATTTTCGCATCCGGCAGATTTTACTCCTGTTTGTACTACGGAGTTAGGATTTACATCAAAATTAAAAGATGAATTTGCTCAGAGAAATACCAAAGTCATTGCCTTGAGTGTGGATGGAGTAGACGATCATCAAAATTGGATCAGTGATATTAATGAAACTCAGCATACCAATGTTCAGTTTCCTATTATTGCTGATGAAGACAGGAGAATCTCGGAACTGTACGATTTTATTCATCCTAATGCTTCAGCTACCGCCACAGTACGCTCATTACTGATTATTGACCCTGAAAAGAAAGTAAGATTAATCATTACTTATCCTGCCTCAACAGGAAGAAACTTTGATGAGATCCTGAGAGTGCTGGATTCTCTGCAGCTTGTTGATTCTCATAAAATAGCCACTCCGGTCAACTGGAAACATGGGGATGATGTTATTATTCCACCAACAGTTTCTACGGAAGAAGCCCGAAAGATATTCCCGAAAGGAGTTACGGAGATCAAACCGTACTTAAGATATACGCCACAACCTGATTTGTGATTTATTTGATTTTTTATAGTTTAGTTTTAATTTGTAAGAAAGCGGCGCAGAAGAATTTCTGCGCCGCTTTCACTTTATATGGTTGAAGTGATTTTATTGTGCGTCTTTGATGATCTCCTTCGCTTTTGAAGTAGGCAGATAAATGCTGAACCCTAAGTTGAAAGTAATATTAGAGTTCAAAGCTTCATTACCGAATCCTGCTCTTCCCTTATATTTTACTAAACCTTCCAATCCGATGTTAGGTGTGATAAAATAAGAATATCCGGGACCGAATCCGAAGTCTAAGCCGGTAGTAGAATCTCCGTTTTCAACAGATCTTCCTCCGATACCTGCATTCCCTTCGAAGAACCAACGTCCGTGATTTAATAAATTATCCACTCCTTTTTCTCCCGGAGATAAATAATAACGTCCTAAACCACCTACACCGTAGATGAATTCTGTAGGGCTTCCGTTAGTCACTTTATTGATTCCAAGATCAACATATCCACCAATAGCAACTTTATCCTGAATGAAATAAGCTCCTTTTGGCTGTAATGCGATATTGTAACCACCTCCTGTATTTAATCCGAAATTGCTTGAAATAAGGCTGCTTCCTACTAGCCAGTTACCTTTTTGAATCTGAGCATTCATGGTTGTAGCCAAACCTGCTACTGCTAGTATTCCTGTTAAAATTAGTTTTTTCATAATTTATAATTTTAATGTTTATCATTAATACAACAATTGAGAAACAATAAATGTGCCATAAAGCTTATTCCTACTCAATTCCTGCCTTATTGACGGTTGTGATAAAAAAATAAAAAAGCCTATCTTTTTTTACAGTTTTGGTAATTAGAATAACAGTAAAATAATGGAAACCACAAGTCCGGCAATGGTGAATACCATTCCGCGTTTAAATGCTTTTGTTTTAGGATTAAACATCCAGAAACTTGAGATAACAAAGAAAAATAAAGAAATTCCAAAGAAAGTATTTAATGGTGATAAAGTGTCTTTTGACTGAGCTTTGTGAAGTTTTGTCATTTTGTCCAGAACAAAAGGGAGTTCCTTTTTAGTGTATTTTGCTTCTCCGGTAGCGGCGTTATAGGTTCCCTGCTTGAAATGCAGAATGCTGCCTTCCGTTTTTTTAACTTCAAACCCTTTTATTTTTAATTCTTTTCCAAGTTCTTTTTCCGAAAGGTTTTTCTCAATAACTTTTTCATACTTCTTTTCTTTCTTTAAAAAATCTGTATCTCTGTAAATCAGCAGAGTACCGCTTACGGCATAAACCGCCATGATTCCTGCAAGGAAATACCCCAAATAACGGTGTGTGATTCTCATGAAACTTCTTGTGTCTTTTATTTTGTCCATTTCTTAATGTTTGTTTTTTTAATTTCAAAAGTGGAAACTGCATTGTTGCAGCTTCCACTTTATAGAAAAAATTATTATTAAATTGAGCTGTTAAAGTTTATATGTAAATGTAAAGTAATAGTTTCTAGGTGTAATCGGGTTTACCGAATAGTTCTCATGAACATTATAATTAACTACATCGAATAGGTTACCCACTTTCCCCTGAATACTGAATTTTTTCCACTCATATCCTGCGGAAAGAGATACGGTAGTGTAATCTTTCAGATCCATCATTCTGGTCACTCCGTTTCGGCTTATTTCTGTAGATTTTGTATCATTCCATCCTGCAATTCTGTCACCGATGTAGTAAACACCTGCTCCAACTTTTAAGCCTTTTGCAAACTCTGTAAATTTATAAAAGATGGATGCGTTGGCTGTAGTTGCCGGAGTTCTTACTAATCTTTGGTTTTCAACATATCCTTTTTCAGGAGTATCTATATATACGGAATTGTTGTAAGAGAAACCTCCGATAATAGAGATGTTTTCATTTGGATTACCGGTGATGTCTAATTCTACACCGCGGCTTCTCATTTTTCCTGCATATTCTTTAAGACTGGTATCTGTGGAATTTGTAGGCAATCCATTTACTCCCGGGAACCAATAAGTCTGATAATAGTTATTGTACATGATCTGATAAGCAGTCAGGTTGATAGCTACGGCATTGTTCCAGAAGTTCTTTTTAATACCTACCTCATATTGGTCAATTGTTGTAGGATCTATGCTTTTTCTGGATAAACCATTCAACTGGTTTTGAATTTCATTAACAGATAAATTGGTATTTACGGTATCAAATTGATCTGAAGTATATCCTGTATTCGCTGCAAATGAATTAGTATAGGTTGCAAAAACAGAAAGGTTGTCATTCGGCATATAAACAACTCCTACTTTTGGAGAAATTGCATTATCCGAAGTTGCTGAATTAGCTACTTCAAATTTTTCATTGGTTGTGAAACGGGTAGTTAATGTCGGCATGTTTTCAATATAAGACCATCTTAAACCTGCGATTACTTTTAATTGTTTTGTTAAACTAATGTAATCCTGCGCATAGATCCCGATTCTTCTCGTATTGATTCTGTTTTTTGTATTCATGGTAGAATTGGGCATATCAATGCTTCCCCATGTTGAAGGATCATCTAAAAATAAAATATTATTAGGTGCAGTTAAATTATAAGTATAAGAATCTGCTTGGCTGTAATCGGCATCTGAACCAATCAATACTTTAAGGTTGATTTTTCCTGTGTTGAATTCACCATTAATGTTTACCTGAGCAGAAGTATAATTTTGTTCATTATAAGTTCTTCCAAAAGGTCTCTTCCAAGATAATCGGTTAGGATCTACTTTAGAATCATAGATCCACTGTACTCTTTCAGAAGAAAAGTAATCTTTAGTATAATTTTGGTAAGAAACTCCTGCATTTAAAGTCCAGTTATCATTAAATTGATGATTGAATGTCGCATTTGTAGAAACCTGCTCACATTCTGATATTGCCAGTCTGTCCCAAAGAAAACATTTCTGGAAACCGTTTCATTCAGGTTGTAGCTCTGATCTTTGTTAGTAATAGATCCGATACCAAAGTCTGGTGTAAAATCATTCTTTAAATAATCCGCTTCAATGATCAATTGAGATTTTGATCCTAAATTGAACAAGAAAGATGGATTGAAGTAATATTTTTCAGACTGAACCACATCTCTGAAGCTTTCAGCATATTCATAAGCTCCGTTTACTCTGAAAGCGATATTTTTAGATAGAGGACCGTAAATATCTACTGTCGGTTTGTAAGAATTCCAGCTTCCTCCATTCAATCCAATGCTTCCTCCAAAATTGAATCTCGGTTTTTTAGTGATCATATTGATAACCCCACCTGCAGCAGTATTACCATAAAGCATAGCATTGGCTCCTTTCAGAACTTCAACTCTTTCCAAACCGCTGATTTCCGGGAAAACTCCACTGTTGATTCTTGCTCCGTTCTTGAAGATATTATCATTTCCTAAGATAAAACCACGACCACCAAAGCTATCCTGAGAAC
>JAFAAJ010000204.1 GCA_023426625.1 Bacteroidota bacterium | reverse complement strand
TACTCATATCAACCTTATGTTTTTTTGTTTTAAAAAGTTAGAGGTTGGAAATTAGATGTTAGACAACGGTTATTTCCAGCTTCTAGTTTCTTTCTGTAAAATTTTTTATTAAACTTTCTATTTCTTTTTTAGCATCATCCAGATCTGCATTCACAACAATCTTATCAAATTCTCTGGCGTAGGACATTTCTTCTTCAGCTTTTGCTACACGGGTTTTGATAGTTTCGGCATCATCGGTGTTTCTTGTGATCAGTCTTCGTTCCAGTTCTTCAATGGAAGGCGGTTCAATGAAAATAGACAACGCTTTTTCCCCGAAGTATTTTTTTAGAGAAATCCCACCTTTTACATCTACATCAAAAATAACGACTTTTCCCTGATTCCAGATCTTTTCTACCTCAGATTTTAATGTTCCGTAATATTTGTCGGTGTAGACTTCTTCATATTCCACAAAGGCATCTTCAGTAATTTTCTGTCTGAATTCATCGGGGGTTAAAAAATGATAATCTACAGCATGTACTTCATTACCTCTTGGCTGTCTTGTTGTACACGAAATAGAGAATTCAAGTTCCGGAAATGTTTCCAGAGAGTATTTTACCAGTGTGGTTTTTCCGCTTCCTGACGGTGCTGAAAATATGATAACTTTATTCATTTCTAATAGTTATGAATGATGAGTTATGAATGATGAGTTATTTTTCAGGCTGCACAAAGCAACTGATCACTCATGACTGATAACTTATAACTTACAAAACATTTAACGTCTGTTCTTTAATTTTTTCCAGATCATCTTTCATCATCACTACCAATTTCTGAATTTCGGCATGATTGGCTTTTGAACCTAAAGTATTGATCTCTCTTCCGATCTCCTGAGAAATGAATCCGAGTTTCTTCCCGTTGAAGTCTTCATGATCCATTACTTCTTTGTAGTATTTCAAATGCTGGGCAAGTCTTACTTTTTCTTCTGAAATATCCAATTTTTCCGTAAAATAAGCCATTTCCTGATAGAAACGTGTTTCGTCGACATTCTCAAACTCTTTAAGAGATTTCTGATAACGTTCTTTCAGGCTTTGGATTCTTACTTCTTCGAACGGAATAACTTCAGATAAATATTTATCGATATTCTGGATGTTTCTTTCCAGTTCTTCATGGAGAATTTTACCTTCCGTTTTTCTGAATTCTTCAAATCGGTCTAATGCGTTATTCACAATAGCTGCCAGTTTTTCCCATTCACCTTCGCACAATTCATCAGGTCTAGATGTGATAGCATCCGGAAGTCTTACTGCCATTTTAAGGTATTCAAAATCGGGTCCGTCTGAAGCAATACTGCGCAGCTCATTCATGTAGGAGTCGATAAGGTTCTTATTGATCTTTACATCGTTGCTTTCTTCAAGATTCTCGAGACTGATGTAGCAATCTACCTTTCCTCGGATGATCCTGTCGTTGAGCATTTTTCTGATCTCGAATTCTTTTTCCTTATAACGTAAAGGCATTTTGATATTCAAATCAAATCCTTTGCTGTTCAGAGATTTAATATCGATACAAATTTTTTTACCTTCAAAAACATCTTCAGCTCTGCCGAAGCCGGTCATTGATAAAATCATAGTTTTTTATTGTTGTACAAAGATAAACATTTAAATTAGCACAGTGAAATCTGAAAAGATTCCATTTGACCGATAAATGTGAAAGTGAACTGATGAAAAATTTGATTTCTGTAGTAGGTCCCACCGGAATTGGTAAAACGAAACTCGCAATTGATCTGGCAAAACATTTCGATACGGAAATTATTTCCTGTGATTCCAGACAGTTTTTTAAGGAAATGAAGATCGGGACGGCTGCACCTTCAGAAGAAGAGCTGGCGGATGCACCTCATCATTTTATCGGAAATCTTTCTGTTCAGGATTATTATTCTATCGGGCAATACGAAGAAGATGCCCTCAAAAAACTTAATGAATTATTTGGAAAACATGATACCGTTATCCTTGTCGGAGGAAGTATGATGTATGAAAAAGCAGTTCTTGAAGGATTGAACGAGCTCCCGGAAGCCAATGCTGAAAATCAGGAAAAATTACAAAATATATTGGATTCTGAAGGGATTGAAAAACTTCAGGAAATACTGAAAGAACTTGATCCGGAATATTTTGCCGTAGTAGATGTTCATAATCACAGAAGGCTTTTAAGAGCGATTGATGTGATCTGGCAAACAGAGAAGAAATATTCTGAGCAGATCGCAGTTTCTCAGGATTCAAGAGATTTTAAGGTTGTAAGGATCGGAATTGAGGCTCCGAGAGAAGAACTGTATGACAGGATCAACAGAAGAGTGGATATGATGATGGAGCAAGGCTTACTGGAAGAGGCAAAAGGTCTTGAAAAATATAAACATTTGACTGCTTTGAATACTGTTGGATATTCAGAATTGTTTAAATATTTTGATGGTGAATGGGATTTGGACTTTGCGGTTTCAGAGATCAAAAAAAACAGCAGGAGGTATGCGAAACGTCAATTGACCTGGTACAGAAAAGCAGATGATATTCATTATTTACAATTGGGATATTCTCAACAGGATTTTGATGACCTGATTGAATGGATTTCAACACAGTTTCAAAACTAAGTCTTACACTCTTATTATAAAAACCACTTCATAGGCGACTTGTCGCAATTCTTTGCTTACTTAAAATAATTACTTTTTTATTATTAAACTTTGCGTTTAAAAGTAAGACTTGTTTTTAACCATTAAAATTTATTGTCATTCTGACGAAAGAAGAATCTCATCAACCATTAAAGATTCTTCATTTCACTTCTGAACCTCGTTCGCAAACCTTTAGTCTGTATTCAGAATGACAAAGCAAGAAGTTTAATTTAACCTGAGTTCGGGATAAGCTTATATACCACGCAAAGCTAAACAAAAAGTATTAATCACATTGTTTTTAAAAATTTAAAATATACAAAAACGTGAAACTTATCAAAGTAATACAAAATTCTTGTATTACTTTGATAAACGAGGTGGCATTGTTTAACTCAAAAAGTGTTTCAAAAATTAAACATTTCTTTGTTTCTCTTTGCGATAAATTATTTTATTTTGAAAATCAATTATTTAAAATATCCCTTCTCCCGAACTCAGGTTAATTTAATTAAAAAATGCGATCCCAAAAGAGACCGCATTCAAACAATATAATTTAATTTACTACTTCCAACCGCCGCCAAGAGCAATTTTTTAAAAATAATTCTGTGTTCAGCAATTCATTTAATGCTACATACAAGCAACTTCGGTTTCTTCAATATTATTTTCATTTACCTGCAAGTTGATTTTTTCCTTTTTAGTAAAAGTTATAAAGCTTAGACCTAAAGTAATCGCCAATAAGCCAATACTCATCCAAACCACATAATGAATTCCATACTGCGCAATAACGAATCCGCCCAGGAAAGCACCAAGAGAAATACCGATATTGTAACAGGAAGTAAGCAGACTGTTTACAAATTCCAGGGTATCTTTAGGTACAGCGTTCGTAGTTCGCAGGTTGGGTACCAAAAAGCCTCCTGTGTGAATAAGTCCCCAAAAGGAAAGAATAATCACCATGGGTGTGAAAAAGTCTCCAACGTAATAAGCCAACAATTGCACGGAAATAAGAAGAATAAAAAATAAGCGTGAAGTTTGCATGAGTTTTTTACCCAAGGCAATTCCCATAATCCAATTTCCGAAAATTCCTGCAATTCCGAATAAAAGCAGCATGATACTAATTTCTGTACCATCCATTTTAGTGATTTTTTCTAAATAGGCCGCCAAATAGCTATAGCTGGAAAACATGGCAGCTAAAGTGAGAATGGTAGAAACCAGATTGAGCCAGAGTTGTCCATCTTTCAGAACGTGAAACTGAGTTTTTGTCGCTTTTGCTGAATTTCCCGGAATAGACGGGACGAAAAATAAAAGACTGAGAAAAGCGATCATACTGATAACGGTTGAAAGGAAGAACGAAGCCTGCCAATTATTGAAAAATTCTGCTGCGTAAGTGGTAAGCGGAACTCCTAAAACAGTGGCGATACTTAAACCCGCCATTACGGTAGAAACACCTTTTGAGCCATTCTCCTTAAATGCAATTGACAAAGAAATATTCCAAAATAAAGGGTGGAAAATCGCAGGAATAATCCTTGCAATTATCAATATCGTGAAATTAGGAGAAAATGCGGAAAGCAAATTGGAAACAATGAACATTCCTAAAACCAGGCATAACAATAATTTACGATTGATTTTAGTTGTAATTGCTGTAATTATGGGCGAAGAAAAAGCCACAGTAAGTGCAAATCCACCTAACAACCAGCCTGCGGTATCTACAGAAATATTGAAAACCTTAGCAATTGTCGGTAAAATCCCGATAACCCCAAATTCCGTGTTTATAATTCCGAAAGCTCCTAAAGCAAGTGCATATATCGACTTTTTCATATTTTGATTAATTTTTTAAACATTAGAAATTATTTGTCTACTTCCATCCTCCGCCGAGAGCTCTGTAAAGATCAACAATACTGCTTAGTCGCTGTCTTTTCACGGACGCAAGATTAAGTTCTGCCTGAAGAGAATTTGCCTGCGCGGTGATCACTTCAAGATAATTTGCCATCCCTCCTTTATAAAGAAGTTGAGCACTTTTGATTCCTTCTTTTAATGTTTGTACCTGTTCTGTGGCTTTTTCTTCCTGAATTTTTAAGCTTTCATTGGAAACCAAAGCATCAGAAACTTCACCAACTGCATTTAAAACAGATTGACGGAAAGCCAGTACATTTTTCTCTCTTTGAATTTTTGCCACTTCCAGATCTGTTTTCAACTGTTTTTTCTGGAAAATAGGTTGGGTGATTCCTCCCAAAGCAGACCCGAACAAAGAAGCCGGAATCTGGAACCAGTTATCAAATTTGAAAGAATTAACTCCTCCCATTGCTGTAATTTTCAGAGACGGATACATATTGGCCTGGGCAATTCCAACTATAGCATTGGACTCCAGTAAGATCAATTCCTGTTGACGTACATCGGGACGACGGCTTACCATTGCTGCCGGAAGACCTGCTGAAATGTCCTGTGGCAAAGAAGTGTCAGACATTTCGATCGTTCTGTTTATTGTTCCCGGATTTTCCCCGGTCAGGATACTTAGTGCATTTTCCTGAATAGCAATATTCTGTTCCAGCTGTGTGATCAGAAGTTCCGTAGACTGTTTTTGTGCAGTTGCCTGCTGAACTCCCAATGAAGAGGTATCACCACTTTGCCATATTTTTTCTGTGATGGAAAGGGTATTGGTACTTAGTTCCAAATTTGCTTTTGCAATTTGAAGCTGTTTATCAAGCATCAATAAATTATAATATCCTTGTGCAATAGCGGCTACAACCTGTGTTTGAATCGCTTTTGTTGCTTCATAGGTTTGCAGATACTGCATTCTTGAAACTTCCTGCTGGTTTTTGATCTTTCCCCAAATATCCGCTTCCCACGAAAGATTGAAAGCTGCATTATAATCTTCAACATGGTTTTGTCCTAAAAATAAATTAAGACTTTGTCCGTTCATGCTGTTTTTAGAAGGTCTTGAAATTTGGGCATTCACTCCCAATCCAATTTCCGGGAACTGAAGGTATTTCGCCTGCTTCAGTTTTTCCTGTGAAGCAGCTACCTGTTTCAGGGCAATCTGAAGATCGTAGTTGTTTTTAATTCCTTTTTCAATAAGGTCCCGTAAAATAGGATCGTTGAAAAATTCTTTCCATTCCAGACTGGCCACGCTTGCTGTATCTGCCGTTGCAGTGAACCTGAATCTTTCAGGGAGCTGTGCATCCGGCTCCGTGTAGACTAATTTAGACACACACGAAACCGAGGCAACAGCCAATATAAGTGTTAGAAAAATATTTTTTATTCTTTTCATAATGAACAATTTGAATACAAAAATTTTAGTTGATTAACGCAAAGTTTCGGTTAAAAAACTTTGCGTTTTTTAATTAATGAACAGTAGTCAAAGCCGGTTCATGATTTTGCTTTTGAAGTCTTTTCTTTTTTCTGCCTGGCATTTTTTCATGCAGATATTGGAAAATCACATATAAAACAGGAATAATAAAGATTCCGAATACAACGCCTGTTAACATTCCTCCAACGGTACTCCAGCCAATAGAGTGGTTTCCTTTTGCGGAAGCACCTTGTGTCCATACCAACGGAAGCATACCGATGATAAAAGCAAATGAGGTCATCAAAATAGGTCTCAAACGTAATCTTGAAGCCTGAAGTGCCGATTCTATCAATGTTTTTCCTGCTTTTCTTCTCTGGACGGCAAATTCTACGATCAGGATCGCATTTTTCGCAAGTAATCCGACAAGCATGATCAACCCGACCTGTACATAAATATTATTATCGATTCCTGCTAATCCCGTGAAAGCAAACACCCCGAAAATTCCTGTTGGAACGGTAAGGATGATCGCAAACGGAAGGATATAACTTTCATATTGTGCTGCCAATAGGAAGTACACAAATAAAATACTTAAAAGGAAGATGAAAGCAGTCTGACCTCCTGTTTTGATCTCTTCACGGGTAATTCCGGTCCATTCATAACCATATCCTCTTGGAAGGGATTGTTGAGCGACTTCTTCTACCGCTTTGATGGCATCTCCGGTACTGTAACCCGGTTTTGGTGTTCCGTTGATGGTCACTGCATTGAAGAGATTGTTTCTTGTTACTGTTTCAGGTCCGAAGGTCCTCTTTAAAGTAACCAAAGTCTTCACGGGAACCATTTCGCCCAAATTATTTTTAACGAAGATTCCTTCCAGAGAGTTCACATCTGTACGATACGGAATATCTGCCTGAGCCATTACTCTGTAGTATTTACCAAATCTGTTGAAATCCGAAACAAAGCTACTTCCGTAATAGATCTGCATGGTTTGCATTAGATCCGTCACAGAAACTCCCAATTGATTGGCTTTATCTGAATCCACTTCAATGGTGTACTGAGGATTTCCTGCCGCATATGTTGTAAAAGCGAATGCAATTTCCGGACGTTTCATCAATTCCCCAATAAACGCCTGTGTAGTTGTTCCTAATTGCTCAAAAGAGCCGTTGGTTCTGTCCTGAAGCATGAATTCAAAACCGGATACATTACCAAATCCCTGTACTGTTGGGAAATTGAAGAAGAAAGCATTCGCATCTTTTACCTGGCTTACTTTACCTGTCAATGCTGCTGCAATCTGATCCGGATCTTTCATTTCACCACGTTCGTCATAATCTTTCAGTTTAATGAAACCGGCAGAGTAGGGCGAAGCATTGGCATTACTGATGAAGTTCAAACCGTCTGCAACCCAAAGATGGTTAGTTGCTTTTTCGCCATTGACAATCTTATCAATCTGCTCCGTTGCTCTGTGAGTTCTTTCCAATGAACTTCCCGGAGGAGTATTCACTGCATATAAAACGAAACCTTGATCTTCCGTAGGAATAAATCCTGAAGGAGCTTTTTTAATTAAGAAAATACTTGCAGCCGTGATAATAACCAGACCTCCTACTGCAACCCATTTATTTTTAATTAAAAACTTAAGGCTGTAAATGTATTTTTTGGTCATATTGTTGAAGCTTGCATTGAAGGCATTGAAAAATCTACCTCCAAAACCTTTTTTCTGACCATGCTCTCTGTGTTCTCCTTGAGGGTCATTCAGGAATAATGCACATAAAGCCGGACTTAATGTTAATGCATTTACGGCAGAAATCAGAATAGCGATTACTAATGTGAAAGCAAACTGTCTGTAGAAAACTCCTGCAGGACCCTGCATAAAACCAACCGGTATGAATACCGCACACATCACCAATGTAATGGAAATGATCGCTCCTGAGATTTCACTCATAGAATTGGTTGTAGCCTGTTCTACCGGCATTCCGGTGTGCTCCATTTTGGAATGGACGGCTTCAACTACCACAATGGCATCATCTACCACAATACCAATGGCGAGAACCAGTGCAAACAACGTAAGCATGTTGATACTGAATCCAAACAGCTGAAGGAAGAAGAAGGTACCAATAATTGCTACGGGTACTGCAATTGCAGGAATCAGTGTAGATCTGAAATCCTGAAGGAAAATATATACTACAATGAATACCAGAATAAATGCAATCACCAATGTTTCCACCACCTGATGAATAGAAGCATCAAGGAAGTCTTTGGAGTTGTACATGATGATCGGTTTCACTCCTTTCGGAAGGGTTTTTGAAAATTCATCCACCTGCTTTTCAATCTCTGTTAAGATTTCATTCGCATTGGAATCTGCGGTCTGTAATATCGCAAAACCGGATACAGGTTTACCATCCACTCGGTTGGCTGCTGTATAGGTATAAGAACCGAATTCCACTCTTGCCACATCTTTCAGTCTTAGGAATGAACCATCATTATTGGCTTTAATGGCAATGTTTTCGTAGTCTTCGTTTTTGTTTAATTTACCTTTATATTTAAGGATGTACTCGTATGTTTCCTTGCTTCCCTGTCCAAGACGTCCCGGAGCAGCTTCAAGGTTATGGTCTTTAATAGCCTTCATCACTTCCTGTGGAGAAAGGTTATTGGCTGCCAATCTATCCGGTTTTAACCAGATACGCATAGAATAATCTCTCGTTCCGAAAACTTGTGCCTGTGCAACTCCCGGAATACGCTGTAATTGCGGAATGATGTTGATCTTCATATAGTTTTGAAGGAAAAGCTCATCATATTGTTTGGGATCTTCACTGTATAATCCCATGAACATGATAAAACTATTCTGGACTTTCTGCGTAGAAATTCCCGCCTGAACAACTTCCTGTGGAAGCTGGCTCATTGCTTTGGAAACCCTGTTCTGAACGTTTACGGCTGCATTATCCGCATCAGAACCCTGTTTGAAATATACGCTCAATGTCATGGTACCGTCATTACTTGAGTTGGAAGTCATGTAGGTCATGTTCTCCACCCCATTTACGGCTTCCTCAATAGGAGTAGCTACGGAACGGGCAACTACTTCCGCATTCGCTCCGGGATAAAATGCCGTCACCTGAACACTAGGCGGTGCAATATCCGGAAACAGGGTGATCGGAAGATTGAAAACCGATAATGCCCCCAAAAGTAAGAGTATAATGGATATGACCGTTGAAAGTACTGGTCTTTCTATAAATTGTTTTAACATAAGAAGTTTATTTTTTTAGTCTTCTGTAATTGGAATATTTACAAAGGTTTAGCTTTGAACAGGCTATCTGAAGAAATCGCTTTCGGCTTGATCGATGCACCATCTCTTAAGCTTCCCAGTCCTGTAAATACGATCTTTTCTCCCGATGATAATCCTTCGGAAATGAAGTAATAGCTTTCTGTTTTTCCTGAGATCTTCACAGGTTTGCTGGTTACTTTCTGATCTTTTCCCACTACATATACATAGGTTTTGTCCTGAATTTCAAATGTAGATTCCTGTGGAATAACCACGGCATTGGATAGCATTTGCGGCATACGCACTCTACCCGTATTTCCGGTTCTCAAAAGACCTTTGGGATTAGGGAATTCTGCACGTACACTAATGGCTCCTGTCGTTTTATCAAACTGTCCGTCCACAATGCTCATTTTTCCTTTTTCAGGATAGATGCTGTTGTCGGCAATCACCAATTCTACCAACGGCATGTTTTTCAGTTTTTCTTCTAAGGTAGCTCCGGGATATTTATTCTGGAAAGCAATAAAATCAAGCTCGCTTAAAGAGAAATACGCATAAATCTCACTGATATCTGATAATAAAGTCAAAGGATTAGGATCTGTTCTTGAGATCAGGCTTCCTTTTTTATAAGGGATTCTTCCGATGTATCCGCTTACAGGAGCTGTGATGGTTGTAAACCCTACGTTGATCTTAGCATTTCCTACTGATGCTTTTGCCTGTGAAGCGGCTGCTACAGCGGCTTCATAATTGGCTTTTGCTGTTTTCAGCTGAACATCAGAAACTACTTTAGCGGCAACAAGCGGCTGAAGACGGTCTACTTCCACTTTTGCTTTCTGAATATTGGCATTGGCAGCCTGCAAATTCGCCTGTGCCATATTCATTTGTTCACCATAAGCTCTTGAATCTATTTTAAATAAAGGCTGTCCTGCTCTTACATAAGCTCCTTCTTCCACATAGATTCTATCCAGATAACCATCTACCTGTGATCTGATTTCTACGTTGTTTTTACCTTCCAACGCTGTAGGAAATTCCTGATAGGTAGTTGCCGGAGAAGTAATGACGGTGTAGACCGGTAATTCCGGAGCAGGAGGAGCCTGGTTTGTACTTTCTGCCGCCTTGCTGCAACTTTGTAAAAGGACAATACCTGCAATGAGTATGATGATCTTTGTTTTTACAGTTATTTTCATTGTAAGTTTAATTTTTTAATGAAATGTTTGAATTAAATAATGTTGTTTTCATATAACCTCTGTTAATTTTACTAACAGTGTTAATGATTGGGCAAAAAAAATTACCTGAATTTTAATGATGATTAGATTGTCGTTTCATAGCTGTCATTCTTTTAATGTTGTTTATATATAAAGATGAGGTGTGTTAATTTTACTAACGGTGTTAATTAAATATTACAGAATTATTGAAAAATTATCAAATATTTATGTTATTTTTTCTAACAGTGTTAATTTTAGGTTCAAAAAAAAATTATAAAGACTTAATGAAAGCCGAAACCGTTTCGTCCAAAGTCGTTTTATTCATGGTGGAAGGAATATCTGTGTTACGCATCATCATAATAGAGATCAGTCCGTGAACGGCAGAAAACAAAGCATGTGACATGTGACAGGCATTATCTGTATTGGAACCGTTCTTTTCGATGATATCATACGTACAGCTGAAGATCATATCCTGAAAGGAAGAAAATTCCTTCTTCATCTGTCCTTTCCCGCTGCACTGCATTCCCAGACCAAACATCAGCTGATAATATTCCTTGTTTTTAAAAGCAAAATTCCAATAGGCATCTACAATGGCTGTAAGCTGCTCTTCAGGAGTTTTATATTTATTTTTGGCTTTTAAAAGCTCTTTATTCAATAAATCGAAGCCGTTTAAGGAAATTTCAAATAAAATGGCTTCTTTGTTTTCAAAATAATCATAGACAACGGGAGCGCTGTATTCAATGGCATCGGCTATCTTACGTATGGAAAGTGAAGACCATCCTTCTGTTTTAGCCAAATTGAAGGCCGCCTGCAAAATATTTGCACGGATAGATTCTTTTTCTCGTTGACGGCGCTCATGTAAACCCATGATTTTTTACTTAACAGTGTTAGCAAAACTACAAACTTTTGAATATATCTTCCAAACAAAATTTTAAATTTAACATTTAACGAAAGTTTATAAAATCCTGAATGGACTATTAATAAAAGAAATTTTTATCTTTGTGGACAAAGAATAAGGTTATGAATACACCCTCAAATATGTTGGCATTAGGAACAAAAGCTCCGTTTTTTGAGCTTCCGAACCCATCAAAAAGTAATGAAATTCAGTCATTGGAAGAACTGAAAGGAGAAAAAGGAACATTGGTGATCTTTATGTGCAATCATTGTCCGTTTGTTCTTCACGTGATTGATAAGCTTCATGAGTTATACGAAGATTATCATGAAAGAGGAATAGAATTCATCGCGATCAACTCTAACGATGTTGAAAAATATCCTGCTGATTCTCCGGAGAAAATGATCGAATTCCAGATTGAAAGAAAATTTGAGTTTCCTTATTTATATGATGAAAGCCAGGCGGTAGCAAAAGCATATGATGCAGCCTGTACACCGGATTTTTATTTCTTTGATGACAAACTGGATCTTATCTACAGAGGACAGATGGATGATTCAAGACCGGGAAATAACAAGGAAATTACAGGTGAGGATCTGATTATTGCTTTTGAAAACCTTTTGTTAGGTGAACCGCAGGAAGAAATTCAAAGACCAAGTATGGGATGCAATATTAAGTGGAAGTAAGTTGCAGGTCTTTTGATTTTTGCAATTTAAAAATACAAGCTGTTCAAAAACTGAACAGCTTTTTTATATTTCTGAGATTGAAAATTTAAACCTGATATCCCGCATCTCAAATCTTTGAATCTCGTATCCGTTTATCTAAAAAACGGATTATATTGTTTCTCAAAACCAATGCTTGTAGGATTTCCGTGACCTGAAAGAACCTGTGTTTCATCATCCAGAATGAAAAGTTTCGTTTTGATTCCCTCAATAAGTTGATCATAATTTCCTTTATAAAGGTCTGTTCTACCAATGCTTCCTTCAAAAAGAACATCACCGGAAATCATGAATTTCTGGTTTTCGTTGTGATAAACTACACTTCCCGGAGAATGTCCGGGAACGTGATAAATTTTAAACTGTTCACCATCAAGATCGAGAATGTCACCTTCATTAATATATTCGATATCTACTTTCACGGGATTCACCTGAAATCCGAATCTCATTCCGCTTGCCTGTAGCATATCCAAAACTTCCTGATCTTCCTGATGCATCGTTACAGGAACTTTAAATTTATCGAAAGCCCATTGCAGTCCTAAAACATGATCAATATGCGCATGGGTAAGAAGGATTTTCCGAATGTTCAACCCGTTCTCGGTAATGAAATTATCAATCGCCTGAGTTTCCTGTCCGTTCATATTTCCCGGATCAATCAGCCAAGCATTTTTGTTTTCATTATAAATGATGTAGGTATTTTCGCTCGCAAAGTTGAATACGAAACCTTGAATCTGAAGCATGTTCTGAATATTTTTCTCAAAAATACGATATTATTGATAAATAGGGATTTTTAGTTATCTTCGTAATAATGAAAAAACTGCAACTATTTTTATTAGCTTTAAGTGGATTGGTATTCGGACAAAATATCCAAAGCATACAGTTATTCAATCCGCAGACCAATGATGAAACTCCTGTTATTAGATTTGGAGAAAGGCTGGTTCTGAGTTTTGACGATCTTACCAACTCCAGCGAGATCTATAGATATACAATTAAACATTACGATAGAAACTGGAATGATGACAATCTTTTCTTCACGGAATTTGCCAATGGAAGTTTAAATGGACTTTTGGATAAATTTCAGTATTCATTCAATACTTTGCAGGCATATACCCATTATTCTCTGACATTCCCGAATGAGAGAATGCAGCCGAAAATTTCAGGGAACTATGAACTTATTGTTTATAAAGATTCTGCTGAAAGACCGCTTTTTAAGAAAAAGTTCTATGTAGTGGAAGATGCTGCGACCATAGCATTGAATATTTCCAGAATTGCGGATGCCAAAAATCCTGAAGTCAACCAAAGAGTGGAAGTACAGGCAGTTTCCAAAACAGGAGATGTTTCTTCCAATGTCAATTCCATGAGTCTGAATGTGATACAAAATAACAACCCGAATGTTACCGTAAATAATCTAAAGCCAAGTTCTACTTTGGGGAATAAGCTGCTTTTCCAACAAATGAGTCTTACTTTTCCGGGAAATAATGAGTTTTATTATTTTGATAATAAAAACATAGATATGGCGGCAGATATGGTTCGTGCCACCGAAGTAAGAGACGGTGTGAACAATACTTACCTTCATCCGGTTTGGGCATATCCTTTAAATTACCAATATCAACCGGACGTGAACGGAGCCTGGTATTACAGAAGAAACGACATGGGAATTGAGAGGAATGCGGAAAGAGAAGCGGATTATGCATGGGTGTATTTTTCTTTGGATTCTGATAAAATGGATAAAAATATCTATGTTTTGGGTGGGTTTAATGATTTCCAGCCTAAGAAAGAGTATCAGATGCAATATGATGAAGATAGTAAAAAATATGTAGCAAAAATTTACCTGAAGCAAGGATTTTACAATTATATTCTGGCAACACAGGAACCAAATGGTAAGCTAAATTTTGGTGAGGTCAACGGAAATTTCTGGCAGACTGAGAATCTTTATCAGGCATTTTTATATTATGCACCTTTTGGAAGAAATTATGATGGTTTGATGGGGTACGGAGAGTTCAGAACACCGATTAGATAAGATCAATTTAACTTTATTAAAAAAAATAAACCTCCGAAATGGAGGTTTTATATTTATACAAGATAAAAATCGTTGAGTTTTTCTTCGCACAGGACTTTGATCACATTGATCCACGGATCCTCATCATTGAGACAGGGAATATAATGGAAATTTTCTCCGCCTGCATGCAAAAATTCTTCTTTTCCTTCTACAGAGATCTCTTCAAGTGTTTCCAGACAGTCGGAAACGAAAGCCGGACAAACAATTGCGAGGTTTTTGATTCCTTTTTGGGGAATTGTCTCTAAAGTCTCATCCGTATAAGGTTCCAGCCATTTATCTTTTCCTAATCTGGACTGGAAAGAAACGATGGTTTTTTCTTTAGGCAAACCGATTTTTTCGATAACAGCTTCCGTTGTTTTATAACATTGGTGTCTGTAGCAATATGCATTATGCGTATCTACTTTGCTGTTGATGCAATTGGCATCATCAATTTTGCAGGTGTTTGAAGGATCTGTTTTATAAAGATGTCTTTCCGGGACGCCGTGATAGGAGAACTGTAAGGCATCGAAATTTTCAGGAAGTTTTTCCTTAATACTCTCCGCAAGACAATTGATATATATATCCCTGTTATAAAAAGGCTGTACATAGTTGATCTTAATTCCCGGGAATTTTTTCTTTCTCACCTCTTCTGCTTTTTCAATCACTGTTTCCGTGGTACTCATGGCATATTGAGGATATAACGGGAAAAGAACGATCTCGGAAACCCCTTTGTCTACCAATTTCTGTATTCCGGTTTCAATGCTTGGTTCTGCATACCTCATCCCGATTTCTACAGGAACGTCAACAATTTTCTGAAGCTTTTTCTGAATTTTTTCCGTGATCACTACCAAAGGCGATCCTTCTTCTGTCCAGACTGTTTTATAAGCTTCGGCAGACTTTGCAGGTCTTGTTTTTAAAATAATTCCACGAACCAGAAGTGCACGGAAGATCCATCGGTAATCAATTACTCTTTCATCCATCAGGAACTCATCAAGATATTCCTTTACATCTTCTACTTTTGTAGATCTTGGTGAACCCAGATTGACTAATAATATTCCTTTCATAAATTATAAATAATGAGTAATGGTAATGAGTAATTCTATTACTGATTACTTATATTTTTATCCGTTTACAGCTTCTACTTTTTCTACCAGATCAGGAACGAATTGTTTTAAAATATTTTCAATTCCGTTCTTCAATGTAGCCGTTGAACTCGGGCAACCAGAGCAAGCTCCCTGTAACAGCATTTTTGCCGTTTTTGTGCTCTCATCATATTCCATCAATGAGATTTTTCCGCCATCATTTTCTACTGCGGGAGCAACATATTCATTTAATATATCCGAAATCTTCTGCTCGTCATCTGTATAGTCTCTGTTGATGATCTTTTCAACAGGACTTTCATGTTTCTGGGGTTCAATATTGGAAATTACCCCTCCGTTCTGCAGATAATCCGCAACAAGACTGCGAACTGCCATCATGATCTGATGCCATTCTACAGAATTATCTTTGGTAACCGCTACGAAATTATCAGAAATGAAAACTTCCTGAGCAAAATCAAATTCATTGAAAATAGCTTTTGCCAAAGGAACTTCTTCAGCTTGTTCTCTTGATTTTACTTCAACGAAACCATCCATCAGCAGTTTATTGGAAACAAACTTCATCACATTGGGATTCGGGGTCATTTCCGCATAGATCTGGTACATTTCTTTTTTCTTCTGAAGATAAATTCTTGGATTTGCCAATAACTCGTCTTCAATTACATTTTTCAGACTTTCCGCAACATGTTCCCATTCTACGGTTTCCTGCTTTGCAATCGCCACAAAGTTTGCCGTGATAAAGATCTTTTCCACAAAAGGGTAGTTGAAAAGTTCTTGTGCAATAGGAATTTCTGAGATATCTGAACTTCTGTCCAACTCCAGAGACCCGGGAATCAGGTTGTAATCTGCTACAAATTTCATCACTTTCGGGTTTTCTGTTGGCTCTATAAGTATCTTACGCATTTTTTTCGTTAAATTTGAGATACAAAAATACGCATAAGAAGTTAGAAGTTACGAGTAATGAGTTAGATTTTTGCTATCACTGTAATTTAAAAATTATAGCATGAAAATGATAGTTCCACTGACGCATTTTGGATTAACTTTATTTTTCAAATTTCAAATTAAAATTATGGCAATTGTAAGAGAACTTTTAGGAAAGACACCTCAGATCGGGGAAAATACATTTTTGGCAGAAACAGCAACTGTGATTGGTGATGTAGTTATGGGAAAAGACTGCAGTGTGTGGTATAATGCCGTCATAAGAGGGGATGTTCACTATATAAAAATGGGAGATAAGGTAAACGTACAAGATAATGCTATGCTACACTGCACATACCAAAAGCATCCTTTGACAATCGGAAACAATGTATCCATCGGTCATAATGCCATTGTTCACGGATGTACGATCCAGGATAATGTTCTGATCGGGATGGGAGCAATTGTTATGGATGACTGTTTAGTGGAAGAGAATTCTATTGTAGGCGCGGGTTCAGTGGTTACACAGGGAACTCACATCAAATCAGGAGAAGTTTGGGGTGGTGTTCCTGCCAAAAAAATTAAGGATATAAATGCTCAGTTACTGGAAGGTGAAGTCAACAGAATTGCCAATAATTATGTAAAATATTCTTCCTGGTATAAAGAGTAAAAAAATATTTAATTCAAAAATAAAACTCCGCCTGATCTGGACGGAGTTTTTTATTCCTTAGTGGGACTTTTCCTGAGGGTAAGTCATCAAATGGTTGTTATTGATATTCTAAAACGGCTTGTCCATTTTCACATTTTATGGAGACAGGTTCATTCACCATCATACAGTCTGATACAATATTGTAGTTTTTGTTGTATTGTGACATTTTATCCGTGTATTCCTGGATTTTCGGTAAAATAACAGCTTCCAGCTTTTTAGGATACGCAATGTAAGATACAGGTCCACCACAAGCTTTTGCGCCCATCGGTGAAAATGCCCATTCATTGGGATCTGCGCACGGTTCTTTGGCAATTTCTTTAGTGATTTCTGCTTTTAGTTTCTCCAGTTGGGCATGATCATTTTTCTGACTGCTTTCATCCAAGGGTTTTTCGGAAATATCCTTAGGTAAAGTTTCAGTTGTATTACTTGTTGTTTTACAGGATGTTATAGTGAATACGGAAAATAAAATCCCTATTGAAATTGATGAAAATGCTTTTTTCATGGAAACGCTATTTGGTGCAATGAATTTTTCAAAATTTATGCCATTGCAGGATTTTCAAATTCATTTTCCGTAATTTTGACGGTGATGAATGATCAGTTTTTTGACTTATTAGAGCATACCAACAGAAGTGTTTTTCTCACGGGTAGAGCAGGAACAGGTAAAACAACCTTTCTTAACGATTTTGTAAAGAGAACAAGGAAAAAGCACATTGTAGTGGCTCCTACGGGAATTGCCGCCATCAATGCAGGTGGTGTTACCATTCACTCAATGTTTGGTTTGCCTTTGAGAACTTTTTTGCCTACAACAGACCGTACAGACGGAAGTGTAGCACTGAATATTGCCGATCTCATGCCGCATTTCAAGTACAGAAAAGATAAGCTAAAACTTTTAAGAGAAATTGAGATCCTTATTATAGATGAGGTTTCTATGTTAAGAGCTGATGTTCTGGATATGATGGATTTCTCATTAAGATTTATTCGGAGAAATAACCAGAGATTCGGTGGAGTACAGATGCTTTTTATTGGCGATCTGTATCAGCTTCCGCCTGTGGTAAGGGATGAACACATCTTAAAACAATATTATAAATCACCTTTCTTTTTTGATAGTCACGCCATCAAAGAAATTCCGTTAATTACCATTGAATTAACCAAAGTTTACCGGCAGACAGATCAGGAATTCCTTGAAATTCTGAATGCCATTCGTGACGGAGATGTTGCGAATATAGATTTTGAACATCTTAATGAAAGATATGACCCTGATTTTGATCCCGGAAATGAATCCTATGTTTACCTGTGTTCCCACAACAAAATGGCGGATGAGATCAATCAGAAAAAACTCTCGGAAATCAAAGTTACGCCTTCTATTTATGAAGCCAAGTTGTTTGGCGAGTTCAAAGAAAACCAGTTTCCCAATGAGCAGTTTCTGGAACTGAAAATAGGTGCACAAATTATGTTCATCAGGAATGATATTTCCCCGGAAAAGAAATATTTCAACGGAAAGTTGGGAGAAATTTCGGCTTTGGATGAAAACGAGATCAAAGTTATTCTGGACGGCAGTGAAAGGGAGATCGTGGTGAAAAGAGAAGTTTGGGAACAGAAAAAATACTTTCTGGATACTGAGAAAAATGTAAAAGAAGAGGTTTTAGGAAGCTTTGAACAGTTTCCCATTAAATTGGCT
>JAFAAJ010000200.1 GCA_023426625.1 Bacteroidota bacterium | reverse complement strand
GAGTATGATACTGCATGCATTTCTTAGCTTTTTTCGTAGAATTATTCAGAATACAGTTTCTCATATTACCTCTGTATAAGTACCATTCTGATTCTAAAACTTTGTATTCTTTACCCAAAGCTGTTTTTCCGTTGGTAAGAATGTCGTTGTCTCCTTCTTTTGTACTGATTTCCTGTAAGCTTTTAATAACCAGAGGAACAGTATTCTCGATCTTGGTTTTGGTTTCTCTCACTGCGCTGAAATCTGCTGCAGGAGAATTTTTCTGTGCCGTTGCCGCATTAAAAACAAGTAGTAATAGTACAATCAATAAATTATATCTTTTCATGAGAAATTTTTAAAGCACTAAAATAAATATATTTTCTCAGTTTAAGCAAATCCATTTTAATTTTATTTAATAAAAATTAACAAGTTTTAAGAATTTATCCTGTATTTCTGGGTTTTTCTATTGATTATTTGGAACATAATTGAGCCCTTTTGAAAATTTAACATATTTTAATAAAATTTATTTTATTGATTATCAATATATTATGTTGTTATTAGTTTTATCACTAAAAAAATAGTTGTTTGAATAAGAATTATTTCTACATTTGTATAACTAATTTCTTAGTGATATGAAATTTTCTCGTTTTATAACTAAGGATAAAATGAAAAAGGATATGAAAATTCAGACTTTAACAAAAGCAGAAGAACAAGTAATGCAGTATTTGTGGAAACTGGAAAAAGGATTTCTAAAAGATATTCTGGACCTTTTCCCTGAGCCCAAACCGCACACCAATACAGTTTCTACTATTTTAAAAGTATTGAAGGATAAAGAATTTGTAGACTATAATGTGTACGGAAGACAACATGAATATTTTCCTTTGATCTCCAAAGAACAATATTCAGGAAAGACAATGAAAAGTCTGGTGAAAAATTATTTTAAAGGATCTTATAAAAGTGCTGTTTCTTTCCTTGTAGAAAAAAATGAAATGACGGTGGAAGATCTTGAAATGTTATTAGACGAACTCAAAAAGAAAAATTAGGCCATGGAAGCAATACTTCTGTACTTTGGAAAAGTAATTTTATGTTCTGGTGTAATGTTTTTGTATTATCAGTTGTCTTTAAAGGACAAGACGTTTCATCATTACAATAGATTTTACCTGCTGTCGGCCATGTTGATATCCATGTTGCTGCCACTGATAAAAGTAGATGACTTTACCATAGAGGTAAATAATGATGTGTATATGCTGCTTGATAAATTGCAAAATTTTAATACAACTAAAACCATAAACAATGATTACGTTTATCTTAGAATTATTTTTTCAGCTTTGGGGTTGGTTTCTCTCTATTTTATAGGGAAACTTATTTACGGGATCATCAGGATCCAACAGCTTAAAGGTCAATTCCAAAAAGAAAGTTTTGATGGGATCAATTTTTACCATACAAACCTGACAGAAGCGCCGTTTTCATACTTCAAAAACTTGTTCTGGAAAAATACCATCGTGTTGAATTCAGAGATAGGAAAACAGATATTGAAGCATGAAATGGTACATATTGAACAGAAACATTCCTTTGATAAGATCTTTACGGAGATCCTTACCGCATTTTTCTGGTTCAATCCGTTCTTTCATCTTATTAAAAAAGAACTTAATCTAATCCACGAATACCTGGCTGATAAGAAGGCCATTAAACAATCGGACACAAAAGCATTTGCGCAAATGCTTTTAGCAAGCCATTTTTCCGGAACACAATTGCCTGCCACAAGTCCGTTTCTAAGTTCAAACTTAAAAAAACGATTAAAAATGTTACAAAAACCTAAAACCAAATTCGGATATGCGCGAAGAATTTTTGCGTTGCCGGTTTTATTCTCAGTAGCGTTTGCCTATATGGTAAATGCCAAGAACAAGGAAATTAAAGAGACCAATATCGCTATTCAGGAAGCAGTAGCCGAAATTAAAAAAGATACCATCACACCGGGTAAAAGAAAGGTAGAAATCATTGCTCCGAAAATCATCAGAAAATCAGAAAGTCAGAATAAAATAGCTGATCTTGGAAAGAAAATCGAAGAAAAAAGCAAAGCCTTAAAAAGCCTTAAACCTGAAAGTCAGGAATTCAAGAAAAATGTTGATGAGATAGCCTCACTTTCAGAAGAGATAGGGAAAATTACTAATTCTGATGATTTCAAGAAATCTGTTCACGGATTTGTAATGCCTTTCGATGGAGAAACCATGGCATTCAATTTTGAAGAAGCAGATCTTAAGAAAATGAATGAGTTTTTCAACTCCAGTGACTGGAAAGATAAAATCAATGATCTCAAAAAAATGAAAGTAGAGTTCCCTGAAATGGAATTTGAGTTTCCTGAAATGCCAATTCCACCGAACTCTCCTAATGCTCCGAAAGTGAAAGTTTATAAATTCAGAGATTCAAGAGATATGAAATGGACTCCTGAAATGGATGAAGCATTCAAATCTGCCGAAAAAGCTAAAGTATCAGCAAAAACAGCAAGGAAAAAAGCAGAGCTGGACAAAAAGAGAGCAAAACTGAACGAGAAAAGAGCGAAACTAGAAGAAGAAAGAGCTAAAATTGAAGCCGAAAGAAGAGCATTGGAAGGAAATAAAAAAGTTTATATTTACAGCAACAGTTTCAAAGGTACCAATGCTCCAAAAGTAATGAGCTTTAGTCGTTCGGATGTTTTTGATAAAGAAGGAAGCAGAATCGTGGTAAAAGGCACCAATGATTTAAAATTTGAAGGCGGTGATAACATAAAGATCTATATTGACGGAAAAGAAGTCACTAAAAAGGAAATGGATGCTTTGAATTCCAAGGATATCAGTAGTGTGAATATCAATAAGACGTCCACAAATGGTAAAACTTCTGGAGAAATAAGAATCGAAACAAAGAAATAAAAGTTCCAAATGGCTTTGTCGATATTGTAAAAGTCTATTGACAAAGCCTTTTAATAATACACTATGAAAAATAACATTCTACTTTTTTTGCTGTTAGGCTTTTTTGCCAATGCACAGGTCAACAGATTCTTTTATGAATACAAATACATTCCGGATTCTAATGACAGAGCGGATGTAAAGAAGGACATGATGCTTTTGGATATTGATGACAAAGGTTCCAGCTATTACAGCCACGACAAATTTATCTCGGATTCCACTTCCAATGCCGAACTGGAAAAACAGCTGAAAGGAGGTTTTGGCGGCAATATAAGCATTAACAGAAGAGAAAGTCCGGGACAGGTAAGCTTTAAAGTTACCAAAGAATACCCTGATTATAAGACATATCTTTTCAGAAGTGTTTCGATGGATCAGTATAAAATAAAAGAAGATAAAAAACCAGAATGGAAGATCCTTCCGGATAAGCAAAAGATCGGGGAATATAATGCCCAGAAAGCGACAACAAGTTTTGGAGGAAGAGAATGGGTTGCCTGGTTTTCAGCAGATATTCCTTTTCAGGACGGACCATATAAATTTTACGGATTACCGGGACTGATCGTGAAAATTGAAGATACTACAGGATCACACATCATGACTTTGGTAGGAAACAAAAAAATAGCTGCGATGGCACCATCAACAGAAGCCAAACTCCCTGAAAACATAAGAATCGTAGGATTGGGCGGAAAGGAAATAGAAGTTACCAAAGATCAGTTTAAAAAGGCATGGAAAGCTTATGTGAATGATCCTGCTAAAAACATGAGAGAAATGATGATGAGAAACAGCGGAGATTCCAATACCAGAATGACTTTCAAAGTGAAAACATCGGACGGAAAAGAGATTTCTGACCCTAATCAGGTATTTAGGGAAATGGAAAAAAGAACAAAAGAGCTTCTCAAAAAGAATAACAACCCGATTGAGCCGGATTTGGTTAACTAGTAGAATTTTCTAATGAAAGCGGGATCAGCGACATGTTGATCCCGTTTTTCTTTTTATATACATTATATTGTAGGCAAAAACAATGCATTTGGATACTCTTCTATAAAAAATCTCCCGCAACGAAGTTGCGGGAGATTTACTTTATGCTTGTCAATATTAAGCCAGTTTCTGAGAATCTGCGATAAATTGAGCCAATCCGTTATCCGTTAAAGGATGCTTCAATAAACTCAAAATCGGAGCCAGTGGAGATGTAATTACGTCTGCACCTATTTTAGCACAGTCAATGATATGCATTGAGTGACGAATTGATGCTGCTAAGATTTCAGTTTCATACATATAATTATCAAAAATCAAGCGGATCTCCTGGATAAGGTTCAATCCGTCTGTAGAAATATCATCTAGTCTTCCTAAGAAAGGAGAAACGTAAGTTGCACCGGCTTTAGCTGCTAAAAGAGCCTGCCCGGGAGAGAAAATCAAAGTGCAGTTGGTTTTGATTCCTTTATCTGAAAAATATTTTAATGCTTTAATACCGTCTTTGATCATTGGGATTTTAACCACAATATTCGGATGGATTGCAGCCAGTTCTTCACCTTCTTTGATCATTTCTTCATAAGTTGTAGAAAGAACTTCAGCAGAAATATCTCCGTCTACGATCTCGCAAATAGCCTTATAATGATTTTTGATCGCTTCCGCTCCCTGAATACCTTCCTTTGCCATCAATGAAGGATTGGTAGTTACCCCATCCAGGATTCCAAGGTCTTTAGCTTCTTTAATTTGCTCTAAATTAGCAGTGTCAATAAAAAATTTCATTTGATAGTATAGATTTATTGATGCAAAGATAACGAATATTTGTGAGTGGAAAATTTTTAACGGGTTATGAATTTATAAGTTACCGATCCTGAGTTTTCCGTCTTGCTTATGACATAAAAAATGTAAATTTGTTATTCATGAAAAAAAATCATTTTACATCAAAGCTTGAGATCATCGGGATCAATCCTTTTGTTTTTGTGCCTGAAGAAATTCTGGAGACTATTTTCGAAGCTTCCGGAAGAAATAAAAGTCCTATTCCGGTCAAAGGCACCGTAAATGGGAAGGAGTTCAAGCAAAATCTGATGAAATACCTTGGTGAATGGAGACTTTACATTAATTTGACCATGTTGGAAAATTCCCCTAAAAGAATAGGTGAAATGATAGAAGTTTCCGTTGAATATGACGATTCGAACAGGAGCATTCCCATACATCCGGAACTGGAAAGAGCGATCAGTGAAGATTCCATTGCTTTAAAGAATTTTGAAAACCTCATTCCTTCCAGAAAGCTGGAACTCATCCGTTATATTCATAATTTAAAAACTGAAGAAAGCATTAAAAGAAATATTGATAAAATAATAAGACATCTGAACGGTGAAACCGATTTTTTTGGGAAAAAGATCAATAACTCATAACCCGAAACTCGCATCCTGGAAGCCGTAACATATAACCCATAACACACAAACTAAAATAATGAACATTATACTCGCATCCACATCCACACTTTTCGGAGGAGAATATCTGGAATATTTAAGAGAAGAACTGATCCAATTATACAAAGGAATTAATGAGATTGTCTTTATTCCATTTGCAAGACCAAGCGGAATTTCCCATGATGACTATACAGAAAAGGCCCGCTCTTTCTTTGATACGATCAATATTAAAGTTAAAGGACTTCATGAATTTGATGATAAAATCAAAGCATTGAATGAGGCAAAAGGGTACTTTACCGGAGGTGGAAATACTTTCTTACTGGTTAAAACCCTGCATGAAGAATGCCTAATGTCTGTTTTAAAAAACAATGTTGAAAGCGGAAAACCTTATCTTGGATGTAGTGCAGGAAGCAATATCGGTGGACAAAATATGAAGACTACGAATGATATGCCTATTGTATATCCGCCAAGTTTTGACTGTATGGGATTGGTTCCGTTTAACATCAATCCGCATTATTTAGATCCAAATCCGGATCTTAAGCATAATGGAGAAACCAGAGAAACCAGAATCAAAGAATTTCTGACTCAAAATGACCTTAAAGTAGTTGGACTTCGCGAAGGAAACTGGATCAGGAGAATTGATGATAAAATTACCGTAGAAGGAAGTGAACAGACAAGAATTTTTGAAAAAGGAAAGGAACCTTATGAGGTAGAGTCGGGACAAATTTTATAAATTAGACTAAAAATAACTATGAAAAAATCCGCTTACCTTCTTTTACTGATTGGTTTTCTTTTAAGCTGTACACAGACAAAGAAAAAAGTGATCTTCTATCCTGTTCAGTCTAAAAAATATCAGATGAACATGATCACCGACAGACTGAATTTGATTTATGAAGTCCGTAATGATTTTGAGAATGAAGATAATAAAGTCCATATGACCACAACTATAGAAAATATTTCTTATATAAACGGGTCTTCGGATATGGGATCTGATGTTAATGCTGATTTCCAAAGGTATATAGGGAATAAAATTTATACAACATATGATCTGAAAGGGCATTGCGAAGGTGAAGTTGACCACCTGGGAGGTATTAATCCTAAACTCTTTGTCGTAGAGTTGCCGGATCAGGAAATAAAAGTAGGAGATACATGGACAGGGGAAATAGTCTCAAGGCCGGATTTGATATTTGATACACTTAAAACCAGTTATAAATGTGTTTCCATTAATAAAGAAAGTATCACATTAGAAGTGATCATGGATTTTGAAATGTCTAAAAACAAAGATTCTGAAAGCAGTCAGAAAATATCGCGAAAATATTCAGGAATTTACGTTATTGATTTTTACGGAGCTGTGAAGGGAGCGTCTTTGGATATGTCAGGATTTTCAGGACTTTCACAGATTAATGGTAAAATTCTGATTAATGAAATAAAGTAAAGTACAATGAAAAAAACGTTTCTTCTCCTTACATTATCGGCACAGATCGTTTTTGCTCAGAATAATATTGCTCAAAAACTTGATGCTGCAGTAAAAGGACTAATGAATTCTTCAGGAGCCATTGCCTCGAATTTGTCTTTTTATGTGGCTGATGATAATGGAAATTTTATATATGAATATCAGGGAAATAAAGGTCTTTCTACGGCTTCCACGCAAAAAATATTCACTGCAGCTGCGGCTTTGGAAACGTTGGGAAAAAACTACACTTTTAAAACAACTTCCAGCTATTCCGGGAATATCAAAGATGGCACCCTGAACGGGAACCTCTTCATTAGTTCGAACGGTGATCCTACTTTGGGAAGTTGGCGTTATGATGCTTATAAACCTGAGAATTTTAAAAAGAAATTCATAGAAGCGGTTAAATCTTCCGGAATTACAAAAATAAAAGGAGATCTGATTATTGATGATTCTTATTTTGATCATCAGACCATTCCCGGCGGCTGGCCGTGGGATGACCTCGGAAATTATTACGGAGCCGGAGTTTGGGGGGTGAACTGGAGAGAAAATCAGTTTGATATCAATATTCACGGAACAGAATTCATAAGTTTTTCATACCCACTTGAAGGAGTGAAATGGCTGAATGATTTGAAAACTGGAGGCAATTCAGATCAGAGTCTGATCTTTACAGCGCCACATTCGGATGTAGCTTTGATCAACGGGACTCTTCCTGCAGGAAAAACAGTTACCGTTTCCGGTTCCACACCTAATCCTCCTTTGCAGTTGGGAGTAGAAGTAAGACAATGGCTGAAAGAATCCGGAATAGAATTTTCAGGAAATGTTGCCACCCGTTCTCAAATTGAGATCGAGAATAAAAAGGTATTGGAAACTCCAAAAGATCATATTATTCTAACTTATGAGTCGCCGTCCCTGGACAAAATCGTTTATTGGTTCTTACGAAAAAGTGTCAATTTATATGGAGAAACATTGATCAAAACATTAGGAAAGGAGAAAAAAGGAAATCCAAGCTTTAAAAGTGGTGTTGCTTACCTTAAAGAATTTTGGAAATCAAAAGGAATCAACGCGAATATGATCAACTTTGCAGACGGAAGCGGATTGTCGCCCCAGAATTATGTTTCGGCAAAAGCGGAAGTTCAGGCATTGCTGTACGCCAAAAAACAGTCATGGTTTGAATCTTATTATGACGGTTTTCCAATTCAGGATAATGAAATGAAAATGAAAAGCGGAACCATGAGAGATACCAAGTCCTATGCGGGTTATCATACATCCAAGGATGGAAAGAAATATGTTTTTGCCATTATTATTAATAATTATCAGGGAAGCGGAAGCACAGAATTACAAAAAATCCTGAATGTTTTAAAATAAACAATTTTGAGAAAATCCATATTTGCCAGACTGAACAACTGGATCATATTCATACTGATGACAATAGTGATCGTAACTATTGTGATCGCTTCTACAATGCTTATCAATTACCTGAAAAAAGAAGAAATCAAAAGAGTGGATATTCTTGTAAATGCATTGAAATTTCAGCAGGAAGTTACAACTCCAAGTTTGGAAGTTCAGGCGTTGGTTCTTCAGATTTATAGTTCTAATAGCACGATTCCGGTTATTATTCTGGATAAGGATGACAGACCTATTGAGCATAAAAATATCTCTCAGGAAGTTGAGAATGATTCTGGTAAAATAGTAGCCTTGGCAAAGAAAATGGGTAAAAGTTATCCTCCGATAGAACTAAAATTTTCTAATGGAAATAATCAATATGTATACTATGATAACTCTAAGTTGCTGAACAACCTGCAATACTCACCCTACATATTAGGATTCTTTATTTTATGTTACTTTTTGTTTTCATTCTGGTTTTTAAGGACTATCAAAAAAACAGATGAAGGATATTTGTGGGCGGGTCTGGCAAAAGAAACAGCGCATCAGATCGGAACACCATTGTCCTCTATGATCGGCTGGATGGAGATCATGAAGCTTGAAAATCCGGAATCAGAAGGAGTGCATGAAATTGAGAAAGATATCGAGCGATTGCGAACTATTTCAGAAAGGTTCTCAAAGATAGGATCTGTTCCTGAACTCAACGATCTTAATTTTAATGAAACCATCAGGGAAAACTATGATTATTTAAAAACGAGGGTTTCAAAAAAGATCAGTTTCAGTTTACATCTTCCTACCTACGATATTCTGGTTCCGCATAATAAAATTCTAATGAGCTGGGTGATCGAAAATCTTGTAAAAAACGCAGTAGACGCCATGAGAGGAGAAGGAACTTTGCTGATCTCTGTGTTTGAAAGGAATAAAAACATCCTGATTGAAGTAAAAGATACCGGAAGCGGAATGACCAAACAACAAGCAGTCAATGCCTTTAAACCGGGGTATTCTACGAAGAAACGCGGTTGGGGACTAGGATTGTCATTAGCGAAAAGGGTAATTCAGGAATACCATAAAGGTGATATCAGAATTTCGCAAACGGAAGTAGGAAAGGGGACTACTTTTAGAATAACGATCAGAAAAGGATAATATACATTTATATGAAGAGGCTGTCTCAAAAGTACCCCCTCTCTCGGACTCCTGTCTGACAACTTTTGTCATTTAGGAGATTCTCAGAGCATTAATTTACCTTTTGAGACAGCCTCTTGTTTATTATTTCTTACCCGTAAGCCACTGAGTTTGCAGTTTTTGTTCTGCCGGACTCGGATTAGCTTTATACTGAAGACTTTCCATAGTCAGTTTGTCTAAAACAGCTTTTCCTTTAAGGTCAATTTTTTCAGTTTTAGTACCATTATTCCTTAAAACGGTAAGCGTAACATTTTGTCCTTCCTTGATGGTTTTAGCATAATCAATAAATGCCTGAACATCCTGAATATTGATCGTTTTACCA
>JAFAAJ010000126.1 GCA_023426625.1 Bacteroidota bacterium | reverse complement strand
CTGGGCATCTTTACTGATGGGAAGGAGAGATTAATCTTTAAATTCAAAAGAAATATACTGCATCTCGGACAATTTGTCTGAGATGTTTTCTTTTTGAGCGATCTTTAATGAAGCTGTAAGTACGCAGTTTTCATTTGCGTCAAAATTCAGGACTTTTGCATCGAATTTCGAAAGTAAAGTAAAGATCGTATTTTGTTGGTTGAAATTAAATTTGATCTCAATCTCCGTTTCCAGTTCTTTGGTAATAATATGTGCTTCTTCCAATGTGATTTTTGCTGATTCTTTATAAGCTTTTACCAAACCTGAAACTCCAAGTTTCGTTCCTCCGTAATAACGTACTACAATAACCAGAACATTGGTGATGTCATTGGCTAACAATTGATTGTAGATAGGCAGTCCTGCACTTCCGGACGGTTCTCCGTCATCGTTGGCGCGATAGTTCTCTCCATTTAAACCTATTCTGAAAGCATAGCAATGATGAGTGGCTTTCGGATGTTCAGTCTTTATTTTATCCAAAGCTTTTTTTAGTTCGGCTTCATTATTGACAGGAAAGGCGAATCCGATGAATTTGCTTCCTTTTTCTTTTAAAAGGGTATTTTCTATTGGTTTTTCTATGGTTTTATATTCGAACATTTTAAAATTGCTTCTTACAGATTGCTTTCTGATTTTCTAAAGAGTTTTTTCGAAGACTGAAAATGTCTATTGAATGTGTTTTTCAATATAATTATCTTTAAATCTCAGTATTTGATCAGGAGTACGGTTGAATTCCGGTGCTTTGGTTCCGTTTACCAACTGCAAATTATCATTTTTAATAATAAGAGCTTCGTCCCAAAGATCAGTATTGATAAATTGTTGCAAGGTAAAACGTCCTCCTTCAATAATAACGGACTGGATCTGTTCTTTATATAGAGCATTCATTAAGACAGGTAAGAAATTATTTTTTTCAATTTTAATGAAACGGATATGATCCTGATCGCCTTCTTTAATGCTGTTGAAAACAAGTGTTCTGGATTCCTGATTGTAGATTTTGAAATCTTGGGGAACTTTTAAATCGAAATCGATCAGTATTCTCACCGGATGAGTTCCTTCAACATTTCTTACCGTTAAACCCGGATTGTCATTAAGAGCTGTTTGAGTTCCCACTAAAATGGCATGTTCATCGGCTCTTAGTTGGTGTACAAATTGATTGACCAATGCATTTGAAATAGAAGTAGGCTTAAAATCTTTATCTAAAAAGCCGTCACCGGATTCCGCCCATTTCAGGATGATATAAGGTCTTTTCTTTTCGTGGTAAGTGAAAAATCTTTTGTTTAAATCAATGCATTCTTTTTCCAGAATTCCTGATACAACCTCTATTCCGGCATCCTGGATGATCTTTTTTCCTTTTCCATTCACTTTGTCATGGGAATCCATGGCTCCGATCACTACTTTTTTAAAGCCGAGTTCTTTGATTTTTAAAGCGCATGGCGGAGTTTTCCCGTAATGTGCACAAGGTTCCAGGGAAACATAGATCGTAGATTCCGGGATAAGTTCTTTGTTGGCAACGGAATTGATGGCGTTGATCTCTGCATGATTTTCTCCGGCTTTATGATGATAGCCTTCTCCGATTATTTTGTCGTTATGAACGATCACGCTTCCTACCAACGGATTGGGATAGGTTTTACCTAAAGCTTTTTGGGCCAGTTCAATGCATCTTCTGATGTATAATTCGTCCTGCATAATATTGAAAAAGCGAAGACAAATTGCTTTGCTTCGCCTTGTATTTTAATTGTATAGACCTAAGAGGTGCCTATTTTTTTGCTTTCAAAGTTTTTAATTCTTCTTTAAGGTTTTTGTTTTCTTCTTTCAGCAGATTGATATAGTCCTGTAGATTGTCTATGACAGCATTCGGAATATTATAATTAGTATTACTGCCGTAATAAGGAAGATTATAAAAGGTTGCGTTATCACTTATTGTATTATTTTCATTATTGATAACAACTTTACCTTCTTCATCTTCATAGATTTCTTCCATCGGAATTTCCAAAAAGTTGGCTATTTTTTCCCATTCTTCTCTTATGATCTTTACATCTCCGTTCTCTTTTCTGCTATAATTGGATACATCTGTTGCGATTATATCTGCAATCTGCTGTTGGGTATAACCTTTCTTTTTTCTTATGGCGCGAAGTTTTTCTTTTTGCATACCTGGTTTTTTTACAAAAATAAAAATTATAAACGATCAACCGATCTTCTAGTTTTCTCCTGAAATAATATTGTGCAGATTCTGTCTCAGAGTTTCCAGATGAGTTTTCTTTTCATCAATAGTATTATAGGTGTCCTTCAATAACGGATTTTCTCTTGATGGTTTGTTGAAGAATGACAGGTTGTTTTCCAGCTTCACGATTTCAGCTTCAAGATCAGAGATCTGACTCTTGATTTTTCTTGCTTTATCAGTTAATTGGTTTTCAGATAGTCCTTCTTCTTTAAGTTCAAGTTCGTTGATCTTATTCAGTTTCAGTTTTTCTCTTAACGTTTTATTGAACTCAGAATTGATTGAAATTTTATCTCTTGGAACTTTTCCGATGTTATTCCATGCTGTTTTAATGGCTTCGATCTTTTCGATGCTGCCTTCTTCATTGGTCACGGTTTTCAGCTCATCAAGCAATTCTCTTTTGTGCTTGTAGTTCTCTTTCCAGTTATCAGTGGAAGCATTGCTTTTCTCTCTGTAATTGTTGAAAAAGGTATTACATGCATCACGGAATTCATCCCAGATCTTGTTGGTCATGCTTTTTGGAACATGTCCTACTTTTTTCCAGTCTTCCTGAAGCTTTTTGAATAACGGAACGGCAATATCCCATTCTTCATTGTTCATGTTGTCTTTAGCAGTCTGGATCAGCTTCAGTTTTTCTTCAAGATTAGCTTGTTGGGAACCTTTTAAAGATTTGTAATAGCTGTTTTTATTTGTGTTGAAACCTCTTAAGGTTGTTTTGAACTCATTCCAGTTCTGATTGGACAGTTTTCTAGGAACACTTCCTGTTTTTAAAAATTCGGAACGCAGATCTTCCACTCTTTTAATGGCGTTTTGCCAGTAATTGTGGTTGGGAGTTTCAGAAGGTTCTGCCAATTTTTTGATTTCGGCGATGATCTGGTTTTTCTTTTCCAGATTAGCTGCTTGTTCCGCTTCAATGGCAGCAGAAAGTTCAGACTTTCTTTCATGGATCTTGTTGGAGATCTCTTTGAACTCTTCCCAAGTTTTTTCACGGAATTCTTCTGCTACAGGTTCTGCTTCTTCTTTCCAAAGTTTATGAAGATATTGTAACTCATTCAGTGCTTTCTGAATTACCGGTTCATTTTCAAGTTCTTTGGCACGGGCAATGATGTGCTGTCTTTTTTCAAGGTTGTGGCTGTATTCCTGTTCCAAAAACTCCTTGTTCAGATCCAGCATTTGATAGAATTGGTTCAAATGGTGGAAATAATTATTATTAAGGATTTTGAATTCGGATTTTGCTACCTGTCCTGCATTGGCCCAATCTTCCTTGATTTCACGAATAGATTTGAACAGATTGGTTCCCGGTTCAGAATTGGTATACAGATGTTTTAATCTTTCAATAATATTTTGGCGGTGTTCCAGATTTTTTTTCTGTTCTTCTTCCTGTTTCTTCTGGAAAGAATCGTGTTTTTCTCTGAAAATATTCACCAATGCAGAAAGTTTAGACTGTAACGGATGCTCATAACTGAAATTTTCAGGAGCATTTCCTCCTTCTAGATATTCATGCTTTTTATCTTCCACTTCATCATGGATGTAATGACTTGCCTTATCTTTGAGTAGATTGAATTTTTTGAAGTTTTCCCCGGCATTTGGAGAGTTGATGATCGCTTCCATCTCCTTTAAAGCATCAGATAAAGTAATATCAGCAATGGTATGCTCTTCTTCCAGATGCCCTGCATCATCTTCATGCAGATTTTCATCATGAGAAGTATTGTTTTCTGATGTTTCCTGGGTAGTTCCGTGAGGATTTTTCTTTTCTTCGTTTTCAGAAAGGTTGTTTTCTGTAGTCATAGCAAATCTTTTATGAGTGGCGTAATTATCTTTAATCTATGGCTAAAAAGCCAATTAATGCACTAATTTATGTTATTTTTTTTGAAAATTCCAAATTTCCCACGCTTTTTCTGCTTGCTGTTCAAGCATGTAATAGCCGTTCACAGTTTTGGCTCCTTTCTCTGATGCGTTGATGATGAATTGTGTATAGTTTGGGTTGTAGATGAGATCGATAATCAAATGTTCTTTGGAAAGAGCATCGAATGGAAATTTCAGACAGTCTTCCACATTAGGGAAGGTTCCTACGGGAGTACACTGAATGATGATATAATGGTTCTGAACGGTTTCTGCATCCAGATTCTCAAAGTTGATCTCGGAACTTCTCGCAACAGTTTTAGATAGAATTTCATGTTTGTCCAATACATATTTTACCGCCTTTGCCTCGCCGCCACTTCCCAGGATCAAAGCTGAATGGTGATGTTTTTTTCTATGAAGTAATAATGTTTTTTCAAATCCAAAAGCATCGGTGTTGTATCCTGTTTTCTTTCCGTTTTGGATCAATACACAGTTTACGGCACCTATTTTTTCTGCTTCATCACTCAGTTCGTCCAGATAATCTATTATTTTTTCTTTGTAGGGGATCGTTACATTAAAACCTAAAAGTTCCGTATCTGAAAAAAGTTTTTCAACATCACTGATTTCTTTCAGGTCAAAAATGTCATAGGAAAAGTTTTTCAGCATCAGCTTTTGAAATTTATCCTCGAAAAATTTTTTGGAAAAAGAATAAGAAATATTTCTTCCGATTAACCCTAATTTTTTATTGGAATCCATGACTCAAAAATAAAAAAAAGACCGAATAAATCGGTCTTTAGATTAAAATATTTTTTTGACTATTCTACTATGAATTTTGTTGTGATCTGATCTGCTTTAAGAATATAATTTCCTTTTAAAATTCCTTTAAGAATGATCTTATTTGTGTTTTTAAATGGATTTTCAATAGTTTGGATCAGTTTTCCTGACAGGTCATAGATTTCGGCTTTGGAAATTCTGCTCAGGTTTTCACCTTTTACAAAAAGCTCATTGTTTTTCACTGGATTTGGATAGATAACGAAAGTTTTTTCTTTTGCTGTTTCTGTAGTTCCTAAGGTTGCACAAGTCCAGCTAAGATCGTCAATTGCTACTCTGTTGGCAGCTGTCGGATTGATGATTTTAATAGTTACATTTCCGGCAACATTGATATTGCTGATCGTAGTAGTTGCCACTGTTGCGCTGTATGGGATTGTTCCTACTACAACTCCGTTTACTTCCACATTCAAACTACCTGAACTACCTGAAAATTTCAACTGGGTAGTTAATGTTAAACTCTGAATTCCTCCGGCAATGGTTGAACTGGTCAGGTTTCCGTCACGGATGGTAATTGCTTTTCCGTTGATGGTCTGATCGGTTCTAGCGTCCGTTGCGGTCCATGTGATACTGTTGTTGGTCCATGTTCTTGTTGAATAGCTTGAAGAAGAACTTGTAGGAATGGCTTCGAAATTCTCAGTTCCACAGCTTCCACCTACCGGACCAGCGGAAGTTGTCTCAGTTACAGTATTGCTTTGAGGGGATAAGTTTCCTGCAGCATCTTTAGCGATGACATAGAAGTTATAGGTTGTAGACGGTGTCAATCCTGAAACTGTACCAGAAGTTCCGGAAACACTTGAATATAAAGTACCGTTTACATAAATATTATATCCGATTACGGCAATATTATCTGTAGAGGCAGTCCAGCTTAATGAAATGGAATTAGATGTCGGAGAATTGGCAGTTAGATTAGTCGGAGCTGTCGGAGCCTGTGTGTCCGGAGCTCCCCAAACTGCATTCACAAAAGCAGGGTTGTCTATATAAGGATTTCTGTTTCCCTGATAATTGTAAGACGCATTATTTCTTGCTATTTCTTCAGGAGATACAGGATCTAAAGCGTTCCATGCTAAAAGTTGGTCCAGTTCCCATTGCTGTAAACCTGGGAATTCGGTATTGCCCAACATATTTCCCGAACTGAATCCCGAAAGTTGCGTTCCATATCTTGTTACAAAATAAAATATCATTCTTGCAACATCTCCTTTAAAGGCATCAATTGGTTCAAATACAGTCCCTGAATATCCCGGTGAAGCGGAGTTTCCTAATTTCGATCCGTTTAAAGAAGTGAATGTAGCAACGTTTACTTTACCAAAAGGATAGTTGGATCTCATTCCATTTACTTTACCGTCAGTAGCACGGATAAAGTGGACATCGGCAACCATCGGGCTGTTTTCATTGAAAAGACTTTGAGGAACGATGTGCTCTCTGTTGTAGCAGTCGCCTTCGTTGCTGTAGTTTCCACATTGATTCGATACGATGTTAAATGTATAAGGGTCTGTTCCGTTAGGATTTTCAGAATAGATATCTAAAATAGTTCCGTCGTTTTCATAAAAATAATCACGGTCGGTGGTTTGGTAGGCTGTCCATAGACCATTATACCCATGGTCCTGATGGCCATTGGTGATGATCTGCCTTAGTTTGGTTTTTAAAGCAGCTCCTGTTAAGCCAGTTGTTCCGTCATAATAACCTGTCGGAATCTGCGCCCATGCATTGATGAATACAAAGCATAGTAAAAAAGGGAAGAAAAATCGTTTCATTCTTTTAAAAAATTGGGCGGTAAAGATACGTAAAAATAGTGAAGTAAGATGTTAATTTTTAGTAATATACTCTTTGCTGATTTTTGAAAAGAACCACGAAATTGTGAAACCGAATAGTGATGCGGTAAACGCTACGATGAAATAATTTTTTCCAACTATTCGAACAGGGAATGGCAATGCTTCATTCGCTCTGAAAAATTCTGTATACAGTTGGAAGTAGCATAATGCAGTTCCCAGAATAAGTCCTGTGATAATTCCGGAAATAACAATTAAAATTCCTGTATAGAAATATGTTTTTCTTAAATGGCTTAAAGGAAATCCTAATGAAATAAGAGATCTAGCCTGTTCTTTCTTATCAAGTTGTAAGATAATAATGGCGCCTGCTAAGTTGAAGGTGGTAATGAAGATAACCAAAGCAAAAATCAGGTAAATGAACAGTTTCTCTGTGTTGATCATTTTCCAAAAGGCTGCATTTTCTTCTTCTTTGGTCTTGATTTCAATATCTTTTCCTAAAGAGGAAAGGAGTTTTGCCTTTACGATATCCGTATTTTCAGGATTTTTCAGCTTGATTACGATCTGGTAGGCTGATTTTTTAGGAAGATCCAAAAGTTCCTCCGTTAATTCGATAGGAGAGATGATGTAATTGTTCAACTGGTCTTTTCCAGGGAAAACACCGGTGACAAGGATGTCTTTTTTATTGTAAATATCTTCTTCAGTGCTGATAATACCGGTTCCCGGTTTGGGCATGAACAGGGTTGCATAGTTGCCGGAAGATGTTACTGGAATAGATAATCTGTTATCCAAAGAGTTTTCCATCAGTACTTCATTGGAATACTCAAAAGTAGGATAGACACCGTAAAAAACATCTTTGTGGATGGGATTCACTTTTATGTAGGCAGAATCTACTCCTCTTAGGTAAGCAATATCTCCTTTTCCGTTATAGCTGATGTATACTTTTTCTTCTATAACCCTGGAAAAATGACTGATCTCTTTTTCTTTATTTAAAACATCACTTATTTTGCGGAAATCTTTAATGGTTTTTCCGGAAGTGCTTTTTATCGTAAGATCAGCATGAAGGTTGGAAATCAGTTCTTTATTAAGGTCTTCCAGTCCCGAAAAAACTGAAATGATCACAAACATTGCAGCTACAGCCACCGTCATGGCTCCTACAGCCAGCCACGTAATGAACGTAACGGCAGTACTCCCTTTTTTTGCCAAAAGGTACCTGGAAGCTATGTAAAATGCAATGTTCTTCAAAATTATAAAATAGGATTGTCTCCTTCTCCCCTCAATTCTCGTTCCAGTTTTTCAACGTCATCAAGAGTTGTGTCCAGATAAAAATTAAGATTAGGAATTACACGAACCTGTTTTGCCATTTTCTGGCCGATAAAATTTCTGTATTGCGCTTTGTTTTCCTCTATTTCCTTCATGATCGCAGGACGGAATTCCTGAGGGAATATGCTTAAATAAATTTTAGCAATGCTTAAATCTGCAGTCACTTTAACATCCGAAACGGTTATTAAGAAGCTTTGTTTGCTGTCTGCGGCCTGCTTTCTGAAGAGTTCAGCGAAATCTTCCTGTATGATTTGTGCTACTTTTCTTTGTCTGTTACTTTCCATAAGTTGTGCAAATTTAGTACTTTTGTTTGAATTGCAGATTTGAAAATTTGATCGCAGTATCAAATTTACGATTTAATTATAATTTATATTATGAAGTTAGAACATATCGGTATAGCCGTGAAATCTTTAGGAGTTTCTGATGAACTTTTTGAAAAACTATTAGGAAAGAAATCATACAAAAAAGAAAGCGTTGAAAGGGAAGGGGTTGTTACTTCCTTTTATGAAACAGGAGAAAGTAAAGTGGAGCTTTTAGAAGCCAGTAATCCTGAGAGTCCGATCTCCAAATTTATAGATAAAAAGGGAGAGGGGATTCATCATTTAGCTTTTGGAGTTGAAAATATTGTTGAAGAGATAGAACGCCTAAAAAAAGAAGGATTTCAATTTATTTCGGAGGAACCAAAAGAAGGTGCTGATAATAAATTAGTTGTCTTCCTGCACCCAAAATCCACGAACGGAGTACTGGTGGAGCTTTGTCAAGAAAAAGCATAAAAAATTTTGTAGTGAAATAAATTTTGCTATTTTTGCAGTCATAAAATTTAACCAAATTTTGAGGTCCTATAGCTCAGTTGGTTAGAGCACCTGACTCATAATCAGGTGGTCCCTGGTTCGAGCCCAGGTGGGACCACAGAAAATCAGACATTTACATTGATGTAAGTGTCTTTTTTTGTTTTGGAAGTTACCATTGGCTTGAATTATTGGGTTTAATTTTTATTCTTTAAATTTGTGTTGAGCCTTTCTCAGATTGAGCTTGTGAGAAAAATGTGGTACCATATTTGTATCCTATCCGTATTTAAAAAGATTGATTGTACACACAAATAGTAAAGATTTAGGTGTAATCATGAATATTAATTGAACTATTGAAAGTGACCTATGATGAAAAAAATTTCTATTTTAATTGCTAATTATAATAATGGGAGATATTTCAAAGACTGTTTCGATTCAATCATTGGTCAGACCTATGAAAATTGGGAGGTAATCATTGTAGATGATGCTTCCACAGACGATTCTCTCCATATTATTCACAACCTTACTAAAGACGATTCCCGGTTTAAAGTCTATGAAAATATGAATAATAAGGGATGTGGATACACAAAAAGAAAATGTGTGGAATATGCAACAGGCGATTTTTGTGGTTTTTTAGATCCTGATGATGTTCTTGATTCCCAAGCATTGGAACTTTCTGTGGATCAATTGGAAAATAACAATAAAATTGTAGCCACCTACTCACAAATGATGATGTGTGATGCAGACTTAAATCCTCAGGGGACTTTCAAAAACGTTAAACAAATTAATAATACGCCTTACTTTTTTAATTGTCCCATTCAGTTGGCTCATTTCTTTGTATTTCGCAGAAAAACATATCTGCAGACAAAGGGGATTAACCCGGAGCTGGAAAGTGCAGTGGATCAGGATTTATATCTGAAAATTTTGGATCATGGAAATGCTAAATTCATTAATCAGGCATTATACAATTATCGGGTTCATCCCAAAGGAATTTCTCAGGACGATTCCAGGCAAAAAGCAAAAGAAAACTTCTCAAAAATAATTCTGGAAACTATGCACAGAAGGGGCATTAAGAAAATACGTAATAATAAAGTGCCGGAGCAGTTTAACAATTCTGAAGAGATTTTTAATCTTTTAGAATACCAGAATCATTGGAGTTACAGATTAAAACGTAAAATTTATGCTCTTTTATCATAAATAGAGGTGCGACTGATGAGCTGCTCCCGTTGAAGTTTGTTAAAAGACAGTAATCTTGTATATATTTACCTGTGAAATGGCTGTAATATTTTAATAACCTAAAACAACAATATGTCAATTACGAACGAACAGGAATTAATTGGAATGCAAAAAGTAAGTGAAGCTGTTGCATATACCCTTAAGGAAATGATTAATTACACTAAGCCGGGTATGACAACAAAAGAGATTGATGAGTATGGCGCCAAGATACTTTCTTCATTCGGAGCAAAATCGGCACCTTATCTTACGTATGGCTTTCCGGGATGGACTTGCATCAGCGTAAACAATGAATTCTGCCATGGAATTCCTTCAGATGACAGAGTCTTGCTGGAAGGAGATCTGATCAATATTGATGTTTCCGCAGAATTGGGCGGATATTGGGCAGACAATGGAGGATCGTTTGTGATAGGAAAAGATATTCATAACCATCAGAAATTGGTAGATGCTTCTAAAGAAATTTTGGAAAAAACAATCAATAACATAAAAGGAGGAGTGAAAATCGCTGACATCGGAGCGCTCATGGAAACTGAAGCTAAAAAAAGAGGCTTTAAAGTCATTAAAAACCTTGGCGGGCATGGAGTCGGAAAAAGCTTACACGAAGAACCGGATGAATTATTGAATTATAGAAACCGTTTTGACTCCAGACGTTTTAAGAAAAACTCTGTAGTTGCCATTGAAACTTTTATCTCGACAGATTCCAGTTTGGCGGTTGAACTAAATGACGGATGGACGATGGTAGGTAATAAAGGAGGTTATATGGCTCAACATGAACATACAATTGTAGTAACAGATGGAAAACCAATCGTTTTAACCAACATAAATGAGATTTTGAACTAAAATCAGTTTTCCAAATAAAAGCTCTACCGGTTCAAGTAGAGCTTTTTTAGTCTTATTTTTGTTTCTAAGCCAGTTTCCAGGCAGATTCCAAAGCCAGTTCGATCATCGGTTTCAAAGCTTTCTCCCTTTCATCCGCTGAAATATTTTCCTGAGTAGGAATAATATCCGATACCGTAAGAATAGTAGCCGCATTTTTACCTAAATGTTTTGCATTGGCAAATAATCCGAATGCTTCCATTTCTACAGCTAAACAATTATACTTTGAAGCAATTGCCGGAACGGCAGGATCTTTTCTGTAAAAAATATCACTGCTGTGAATGTTGGTAGCATTGATCTTTAAAGAAAGTTCTGTTGCAGTTTCATTGATGATACTGAAAACATTTCCCTGAGGAGCAATGATCTCTTCTTCAATTCCCCATGCAAACTTTGCATACGTGCTTTCACTTGCAGCATTTTCAACATTCAATACATCAAAAAGTTTAAGGTCTGTGGAATAGCCGCCACATGTTCCGATTCTGATGATGGTTTCAACTTCATATTCTGTAAATAATTCATAAGAATAGATGCCAATGCTCGGGCAGCCCATTCCGCTGGCTCCTACAGAAATTTCTTTACCTTTATAAAGTCCGGTATAATAAAAAATACCTCTTGTTTTACTTACCAGTTTTGCATTTTCCAGAAAATTTTCGGCAATATATTGTGCGCGAAGCGGATCTCCCGGTTGCAATACAACTTTAGCAATTTCTCCTTTTTTTGCACTAATGTGAATACTCATAATGTTTTTTTGAATCCTGACAAAGATAGTTACTTTCTAGGTATTCAAAAATGAAAAATTATTTCTGTCATATTAAAATCAGGTTCTTAACAGATCTTTGACAAGCTGATGAAGTCCGTATCATCAACTTAAATTAAGAAAAATACTATCTTTGTCCAGGAAAAAAATATGAAACAACAAAGAGCACATATCAATGTAAATCTGCAGAAAAGTCCTTCAATAGAGGGATTGTTTAGCTATGATTGTATGATGTGGAATGAGGCGAAATGTGCTGGCTTTGAAAATTATTTACCGTAATTCGTAAAAAAGAATGATCAAATACAGTAAAAACGCCTCGATTTTCGAGGCGTTTTTTGTGTTTTTAAGATAAAATTATTTAGAATGAAAAAAAATAACCATAAAAATGAAAAATTTTTAATCAGCAATGAAACTTTAATACCATAAAATAGAGTGATCAATAACCCGATGAGAGACAGTTATTTAGGTAATTTGGAATATCTGCAGGAAACTGTGGACAGGAATTCTATGTGTTAAAATATCGCTTAATTGATTGGTTTTCAATTGTTTGAATTGAAATTTTATTTGCGAGTTTCAAAAAATCATATTTACTTTGCAACCGAAAATTGAAAGCAACAGGTTTTCAATCATCATTAAACAACAGAAATAAAATGAAACATTTATATAACATATTCAATCAGTGTTCAGGAGCAAAC
>JAFAAJ010000107.1 GCA_023426625.1 Bacteroidota bacterium | reverse complement strand
GGTATATCCTGTGGGTTCGCAGGTTGCCTTATTGAAATACGGAAGAAACCAGGAGTCGGAAGCCGATGAAATGGGATTATATCTGATGTCTATGGCGGGATATGATCCAAGAGCTGCCATTCCTTTCTGGTCAAGAATGGAAGCAGCCTCAGAAGGAAGCAGCAGACCGCCGCAATTCCTTTCTACTCACCCGAATCCGGAGACAAGAATTTCAAGTATTCAGGAAAAACTACCTAAAGCTTTAGAATATTATAAAGCTGCCGGTGGAAAAATATAACATCAAAGAATTTTTAATCTTGTAAAGGCCTTATTAAATTTTCACTAAATTTGGTAAGGCTTTTTAAATTTTAAACACAACATTATGAAGAGTATATCACTTATCGGACTCATCCTTTTAGCTGTTTCCGCTTTACTTTTTTACCTCACGACAGATTTTGCAGTAGATCAGATCAAACTCAACCATATTATGGGAATTATGGCAGGAGTAGGTATTGGACTGATCATTGGAGGAATGGTAGGCTATGTAAGTAAAGGAAGTGCCATCAAGGAAGAGCAGAGACGAAAAGAATTCAAGCAGCTGCAGAAAGATAAAGAAGAATTGGAAAGACAGGCTGCGGAAATCGTAAGAAGACAGGCAGAACTGGAAGCCCAAAATAAAAATCCTCAAATCTGATATTTGAGGATTTTTTATCGGTGTTATTTAATGATTAGAATTTATATCCGATACCTACCATGAATAAATTCGGACGGTTGTCATATCTGATGGTTTCATTCGTATTGTTATTGATAAAATCTCTCTGGTCATCACTGAAAGCTCCTTCATATCTTGCATTGATGATCAGTTTCTTTATTTCTACTTGAGCGCCAAACTGATAACCTACCGTGAAGTTATCTCTGGCGTTCTCCTTGAAATCGTTGAAAGTATCTTCCTTGCTCAGGTTGTAACTGGCAACAGGACCAACAAAAACACCCAACATATTTCCTAACAGATTATAACCTACCAAAACCGGCATATCTATACGGTTGCTTTTAATATCAAAAGTGGTATTGGAAACCGGATCTGTAAATTCATTTTTAAAAGTAGTGTAATAGAGTTCCGGCATGATATAAAATGCTACGGGAAGTCCTACTTTTAATGAAAGTCCTACGTTATAACCTACGTTATTTTTTCCTTCTTTCTCTACAGCGTCATTTACAGTTCCTTTGATGTTCTTCCATGATGGAGAACCTGTCGGGAAAATAAGGTTAGCTTTACCTGCCAGCGAAATCTGTGCTGAAGCAAATAGAGAAAATCCTATTAATGCTATACTAAGTACCTTTTTCATTGTCTTCTAGTTTTGTGATTGTATTATCAATAGTTTTATTATTTTCAAGTAAATATTCTCTCAGTTCTTTGAACAATTCTGATGAATAAACGAAGTCGATCAGATTTTTATTGCCTGCTGTGATCAAGATGTCTTTGTTGCCTTCCCATTCTTTAATTCCCAATCTCAGGTAAACGATCTTCTCACCTATCGTCATCACAGAGTTCATATCATGTGTGTTGATGATGGTTGTCGTATTATATTCTTTCGTGATCTCAAGTAAAAGATCATCAATAACATTCGAAGTATAAGGATCTAGTCCGGAATTCGGTTCATCACAGAAGAGATATTTAGGATTGTTTACAATAGCTCTTGCAATGGCCACACGCTTTTGCATACCTCCTGATATTTCAGACGGAAACTTCTTATTGGCTTTATCAAGATGTACTCTTCCGATCACTTCAAAAACTCTTCGTTTCTTTTCTCTGTATGTAAGGTTCGTGAACATATCCAATGGGAACATGATGTTTTCTTCCACCGTTAATGAATCAAATAAGGCGCTCCCCTGAAATACCGTACCGATCTCTGAACGCAGGTGTTGCTTTTCTTCCCTCGTCATGGTATTGATATCTCTTCCATCAAAAAGTATTTCCCCGGAAGACGGCTGATAAACATTCAGTAAGCTTTTAAGAAAAACGGTTTTTCCCGAACCACTCTGCCCAATGATTAAGTTTACTTTCCCTTTCTCAAAAGTGGTTGAAATCCCTTTAAGTACTTCAACTTCATCAAAACTCTTTTTAAGATTTTTTACCTCAATCATTAGCTTAATATTAATTGGGTTAAAATTAATTCAGAAATGATAATGAATACCATCGTCCAAACCACGGCCTGTGTACTTGCTCTACCTACTTCCAGTGAACCTCCTTTTACGGTATATCCAAAATAGGAAGGAACAGTGGCAATAATGAACGCAAATACTATTGTTTTTACAAAAGCATAGTAAATGAACAGATTCGGCATATACATCTGGATCCCTGTTATATAGTCATTTTCCGTCCAGTTTCCTGTAAGAATCCCTGCCATATATCCTCCTGCTATACCAAATACAATACTAATCGCAATCAATAACGGATTGAACAAAACACATGCAATAATTTTTGGAAATATCAGAAAATTCGGGGAATTTACACCCATGATATCCAGTGCATCGATTTGTTCCGAAACTCTCATTGTACCAATACTTGAAGCAATATATGAGCCAACTTTTCCGGCTAAAATCAAACTGATGATGGTAGGAGAGAATTCCAGTACAAGAACTGCTTTAGTAGCGTATCCTACAAATGTTGTCGGGATAGGAAAAGAAGATGCATCAAAATTATTATACATCTGAATAGCAACTACCGCACCTACGAATATGGAAGTAAAAACCACTAACCCGAATGAATTGACGCCCAAGTCGTTGATCTCTCTCATGAACAGCTTCCAGAACACTCTCATTTTCTGAGGTTTCTGAAGGGATTTTCCCAAAAGAATCATGTATTCTCCTACAGCCGTGAAAAACTTTTTTAACATACCGCTAAATTAACCTTTTTTTATTAAAGCATCTTTATTTTGCGTTTTTATCTCCGCCCAGAACCAATAAAATGGTTTTCAGAATAATAACAAGATCTAAGGCAAAACTCCAGTTCCTTACATAGAATGCATCCGCAAGAACACGCTTATTCATTTCCACTTCCACATTGCCGGAATCTCCTCTTAGACCGCTCACCTGCGCAAGTCCTGTAATTCCCGGACTTACCATGCTTCTTAAGCTGTATCTCCCGATCTTAGGTTTGTAATAATTATCTACAGCAAGCATATGAGGACCGTAATCTTTTCTTTCGTTAAAAATATTTTTTAATATCTCCGTTGAACTGTTTTCCCTCAGAAACATGACGTTCCTGTAATTGATCCCGAGACTTCGGAAGTATTTGATTCCAAAATAGATAAGTGATTTTGTGAGAAAAATAAAGAAAAACAAATAAAAGGAAAGCCAGTAAATATCCGTATTGAAAAAGACATTATAGCTTACCTTCCTGATAAGCAAAACGCCAATGGTGAATAATATAAAATGAAGCAATAACCTTTCAAGAAAGAGGGTATACGTTAAGTTTCTCTGGATATTATAAATTTTTGTCCTGCCGCTCAAAAGCATCCAGAATAAAAACAATAATGCCAGAGAAAATATGTTTTGATACCAGGTTTCCTGATTGTACATCAGATCCTCGTTTCGGGTAACAAAGAAAAATATAAAAGTGGATGCAATAACCAACAGGTCAAGCAATATGATAATCGACTTTAAATATCTAGAATATCGAATTCTTTGCATCTAATCCTTTTAAACAATACGGAAAGCTAAAATACATAAAAATTATGGGATATTCAGATATTTATGGGTCTGAACTGAAGCCTGCCATTGAGGATGTGCTAAAATAAAGTCTGTGATCTTAGGATACATCTCGTCACGCTTGCTCCATTCGCTTTGAAGATAAAGTTTACAATGATCAGAAACTTTTGCAGCCTGCTCTTCCGCAAATGTGAAGTCGTGATTATTAAAGATGATGACTTTAAGTTCGTTAGCTTTCTGATAAATTTCTTCTTTAGGAAGGCCTGTCTTTTTAGGAGAAAGGGTGATCCAGTCCAGATGTCCGCTCATCGGATAGGCTCCGGAAGTCTCAATATGAATGGTACATCCCAATTCTTTCAACCTGGATGTTAAAACTTCTAAATTCCACATTAAAGGTTCTCCACCTGTCAATACAATTGTCTTGCAGTGTTTTGTAGCTATTTCTGCAATCTCTTCAGCATTCATAAGCGGGTGAAGATCCGGATTCCAGCTTTCCTTTACATCACACCAGTGACAACCAACATCGCAGCCTCCTAATCTGATGAAATAAGATGCTTTGCCGGTGTGTGCTCCTTCTCCCTGTAAAGTGTAAAAATGCTCCATCACAGGGAGCATTTTACCTTCTTTTAATAAAATATCTTCTTCTATTTTCATTTTAAAATTAGTCGTTATAGACCGAAGTTTTGTAAGCAATGATGGTGTTTTTCATCAACATCGCTCTTGTCATAGGTCCTACACCTCCCGGTACAGGTGTGATCCAGCTTGCTTTGGCTGCACAGCTTTCAAAATCCACATCACCGGCAAGATAATAACCTTTTGGAGAATCGTTATCTACTCTTGTGATACCCACGTCAATCACTACAGCTCCTTCTTTGATCATATCTCCTTTTAAGAAATGCGGATCTCCTAAGGCTGTGATAACGATGTCTGCTTTTTTAGTATATTCTTCGATGTCTTTCGTATAAGAGTGCGTAAGAGTAACGGTTGAATTTCCAGGGAAATCTTTTCTTCCCATCAGGATACTCATAGGCCTTCCTACAATTTTACTTCTTCCGATGATGACACAGTCTTTTCCTTTGGTTTCAATATTATATCTTTCTAATAATGTTAAAATACCAAAAGGGGTTGCCGGTAAAAATGTATCCATTTCCAAAGCCATTTTTCCAAAATTCTCAGGGTGGAAACCATCTACGTCTTTTCTTGGATCAATTGCATTGATGATTTTTTCCTGATCGATCTGGTCCGGTAAAGGCAACTGTACGATGAATCCGTCAACTGCTTTAGACTTGTTCAGCTCATCAATTTTTTCCAATAACTCAGATTCTGAAACCGTGCTTGGAAATTTGATCAAGCTGGATTGAAATCCAACTTCTTCACAATCTTTCACTTTGCTGTTTACATAAGCTTTGCTGGCTCCGTTGTTCCCTACAAGAATGGCAACCAGATGCGGTGCTCTTCTCTTGCTTTCAAGGATTTTTTCAACTTCAGCCTTGATTTCTGCTTTGATTTCTTTGGATACTTTAAGTCCGTCAAGAATTTCTGCCATTTTAACTTTTATTAGATTATTTCAAATTTACTTATTTCCTTTATAATAATTAATCAGTCCGTTGGTAGAACTGTCATGAGAACTTATTTTCTCACTGTTTTCAAGTTCGGGTAAGATCTTATTCGCTAAAACTTTTCCTAACTCTACTCCAAACTGATCGAAACTGAAGATATTCCAGATCACTCCCTGAACAAAGATCTTATGTTCATATAAAGCAATTAATTGTCCTAATGTAAAAGGAGTTAATTCTTTGAACATGAATGAGTTGGTTGGAGTATTTCCGTGAAAGACCTTGAAGTTTAACAATCTGTCGATTTCCTCATCAGACTTTCCAGCGTTTCTTAATTCCTCTTCAACTTCCTCTTCTGTTTTTCCGAAAGCCAATGCTTCAGTTTGAGCAAAAAAGTTCGCTAATAATTTTTCCTGATGGTCGGAAACTTCGTTACAGCTTTTCACATAAGCAATAAAATCTGCCGGGATCAGTTCTGTTCCCTGATGGATCAACTGATAAAAAGCGTGTTGTCCGTTTGTTCCGGGCTCTCCCCAAATGATAGGTCCTGTTTCATATTCCACAAATTCTCCATTTCTGTCAACACATTTACCATTGCTTTCCATATCTCCCTGCTGAAGATAAGCTGCAAATCTGTCTAAATATTGAGAATAAGGAAGTATGGCGTAGCTTGTTGCTGCATAAAAATTACGGTACCAGATTCCTAAAAGTCCCATTAAAACAGGAATGTTTTCAGAAAAATCTGCGGTTTGGAAATGCTGATCAGTATCAAAAGCTCCTTTTAAAAGCTGTTCGAAGTTTTCATATCCTACGGCAAGAACAATGCTTAATCCGATAGCACTCCAGAGAGAATATCTTCCACCAACCCAATCCCAGAATTCGAATATGTTTTCTTCTGCAATTCCGAATTTCTTAACTTCTTCAATATTAGTGGATAAAGCAACAAAGTGTTTGGCTACATCCTCCTGCTTTCCTGCTTTCAGGAACCAATCTTTTGCGGAATTGGCATTCGTCATGGTTTCCTGTGTGGTAAACGTTTTGGAAGCGATGATGAATAAAGTGGTTTCCGGATTCAGGTTTTTCACTACTTCTGCAATATGATTTCCGTCTACGTTTGATACGAAGTGAACGTTTAATCTTGTTTTAAAATGCTTTAAAGCGGAAACAACCATTACCGGTCCTAAATCTGAACCTCCGATTCCGATATTCACTACATCGGTGATCTCTTTTCCGCTGAAACCTTTGTGTTCTCCTGAAATAATGCTTTCGGAAAAAGATTTCATGTGATCAAGAACTCTTTTGATCTGAGGTTTGATGTTTTCACCGTCAACTATAATTTCCTTATCGGAAAAATCCCTCAAAGCTGTATGAAGCACGGCTCTTCCTTCCGTTTCGTTGATTTTGTCGCCTGAAAACATTTTAGAAATGGCGTCTTTCAGTTGACATTCTTCAGCAAGATTCAGCAAAAGATCTTTTGTACGGGAATCGATTAAGTTCTTAGAATAATCGAAAAGAAAATTCTCTCTTTTTACAGAAAATTCTTCAAAACGATTTGGATTGTATTGAAAAAGGCTTCTTAAATCAAAATCGTTGCCTGCAAAATGTTCATCAAGCGCCTTCCAGCTGTTGGTTTGTATTGGATTTATCTTCGATAGCATAATTCTAGAGCCTAATTATTGGATTTAGATCTAAATCCTGGTTTTTAATATTTCAATTTGCAAATTTACGGAAAAAATGAATGGGGTGAATGTCTGAAAATGATAAGAAATTTAAAACCCCGAAAATATGAAAGAAACCTCCGAAAAAACTCGGAGGTTTGTAAAATCTAAAATTATAATGATAACCGGGAGGTTAGGATAGCATTATTCTTCGTAAAAATTTTGAGTTGGGATTTTATTGGATTTTCTTTTTCTTACAAAATACCAGACTGCTCCGAGGATTAAAAGTATAGGCCAGATCGTAATCAGGACAACAATAATTCTCTGAATCATATAAAATCCTTCCACAAAAGCATTTTTGACACTGTAGATAAAACTGAACTGATATTTATTATCAATATTGGTGGTGTTTGTAATCGCTATTTCTGCAATGTGGAGTTTCGGCTCTTTGATGTAAATGTCAACGGTACTGTATTTTAAGTTGTCCGTTACATCCATATTAGCCAATTGTTGAAGGTTGTCCTCAGACATATTCTCATCACTCATGGTCACCTTGTCTTTATTGGTTTTTAGTTGAGAGATATTTTCTCCTGTTTTTTTGATTCGCTTGCCTTCCAACTCAGCGTGTTTTATACTGGAAGTGATATCTTCCGCACTGATGTGTCTTGAATTCAGGAATAGTTTTTTATCATTGATGAAACTAAGGAATTCCCCGAGTTTTACTGTAGGAATCCGAACCTGAATCGTGTTTTCTGTCTGATACTTTTTGATCAACATCGCTTCAGTGTCGGAAGTATTGTAAGTGTCTTCGGAAATCACATTGCTTTGGAGATTGCTGTTGGTGACGAATCCGCCAAGCTCCTGAACAGATTTCTCAATAGAGATCGTTGCTTCATACACATCCTTCACTTCCATGTTCACATCTGCTGTTTTAATGAATTGTTTGTCCTTTACATTCATGGTGGCTACAGATGAGATGCTGTCTGTAACAGATACGGTGTCTAAGGCAGAAATGGTTTCATAATCAGATGCAGAGGCTTCTCCTTTTTTACATGAAAATATCCCTAAAAATAATAAGGATGCTAATGATAATTTGAGGTAAGTTGTTTTCATGAGGTTTGAATTTTATTGTTTTGCTTACCTCAAAGTTCAGGGTGAAATCTTTGTAATGCTTGAAAATTGAAAGTAAAAGTTTTGTAAAATAATGATTGATGTAATTATTTGAAAATCAGTATTTTGTAAAGTTTGTTATGATGTATGTTCCTGGTTTCGGATTGATTTTTGCATGTCTTTTACAAATTAAATCATAACTATGTCTGCCTTTACAAAACTCAGAAATGCGATAGAATTATTCCGCTCAATAGATTTTGACCAGTTAAATGCTATTTCTCAAAAAGTAGATCTGCCTAAGCTGATGCAGAATTTTTCAAAATTGAATGATAAGCAGTTGACCGGCTTGATGAAAATGCTTGATCCGGATAAACCTAAAAAAGAATTACCGCCCATTGATGGT
>JAFAAJ010000106.1 GCA_023426625.1 Bacteroidota bacterium | reverse complement strand
TTGTTTGTCTAGTGCGTGACATGCAGTACAATTTGCTTTGAAAAGTTTCTCACCATTCTTAGGATCGCCGTCTTGCCCGTAAATTGAAGCACTGGTTGATAACAATAAGCCTATTGCAATCAACGTTTGTCTATAATGCTTTCTCCAACTAATCATTTAAATTATCTTATGTTAGTAAATTATTGAACATTCAATCAATTCGGCAAAAATAATGTTTTTAACAGAAATTTAACGGCATATAGAAAAAGGAAAATATCATTTGTGTTTAATTTATATTCGTTCTAAATAACTAGTTTGGCATATTTTTTTAATTTGTATAAATTTGCGGAAATAAGGCTAAATGAGAAATCTAATCAAAATATTTTCGGTATTATCCATATTCGGATTTTATAATATTGAAGCACAACAGGTTGTCAAAAGAGATACACTTGCCGGAACGGAGCTTGTGATGTCTATGGATCCCAAAGTAAAGGATGCTTTGGATAATTTGGAAGAAAAATGTTTAAGAGCAAATAATGCTTCCGGTCGCGATGCGGATGATGATTCTTCCAAGCCGGCTAAAATTTATGTGCCGAGCAGGGAACTTACCAATGCTGAGATCTGTAGAAAAAACCCAAGGATTTTAGGCTATAAAATTCAGATCACCACTGTAAAGAGTAATGAAGAGGCCAATGAAGTGAAAGCTTATTTCAGAAAAAGGTTTCCTAATCTAAAAGTTGAAACAGATGCTTCTTTAAGACCTAATTATAAAATTCTTGCAGGAAGTTATTTTACTAAACAGAGCGCTGCTTCGGATCTTGCTAAAGTAAAAGAATATTTCAAATCTGCGATTGCAGTACAATACAGAATTTTCTGTGCAGAAGCTAAATAGAAATTGAATTAAAAAAGTAAAAGCTGAGATTTATCTCAGCTTTTATTATTGATAATATTCGTTCAAGAAATAAAAGAATTCGGTCATTCTGAAATAATTATTAATAAACAGATACAGGAATAAAAGTATAGTTGTTACCGTTAAAAAAGATAAGACTTTCGGGGAAGATTTGTAGGAATAAAACAGCCAACCCAACAATAAAGGGTAAACAAAAACAAAGTGAGCTCCGTAAATATAAGAAGTGTGTAGACCAAACTTCAGGATGCAATGGATGATAATGTCTACCAGAAAAGAAAGGATTAATACCTGAACAAGTTTATTTCTAAAGTTTTTATAATAACTCCAAAGTATCAGAACAACAAGAACGGCAATGAAAATATATGGGATCCAGGAAGAGTAAGCATCCATGAAAAGACCTTTGTAGTCAAAACCTTTCATATTATGCTTGTCACGGATGATGAAGTTCGGGAACAGAATATTGCCGCCTAAAAAGAATGATGCGATCATATCCCAAAGAGGAATAGATTTCACATTCGAGAACTTCTCATATTGTTTGTTGGTTTGGGATAAAATATTTTCATACTTAAAATTGATCCTGTTCAGATACAGCAAAGCAAAACATACACAGGTAAATAAAGTTCTGAAAACAGCATTTCCGAATTTTCTCCAACTTCTGAAAATACCTTTCTCAAATAATAGGGGAATGAAAACTTTTACAATATTGGTAATGGTGAGTCCTCCTATGGTAATTCCGGCTACAGCGAGTGCTAAAGTAGGTGTTTTTTCTTCATTTTTTAATTTAAGAGCAGAATAATGATGGAAAAGCGTAAGCAAAAATAGTGTATAGGTAAAGTTTTCCGGAGTGAAGGAAAGTATAATGCTGGTTGAAAAGATCCCGAAAAATGTAACTAGAAGCAGATTAATAGCGAAAGGAATCTTAATAATATTCTTTAGATATTTAAAAACCTGAAGAACACTGAAACTGATAGCAATATTACTGAACCAGGCTAAAACCAGACGGAAAGTAACATCAGTTTTTCCATCTGAGATCAGTAGTGCCAATTCTTTTAACCAATTGAAAAAGTAATAAGAAAGCGGATGTCTTTCGAAACTACCGCCAGTTAATACAATTTGACGATTGTCAAAGCTGAAATAAGCATCCCATGGAATTCGACTGTCATAGATAATTCTGTAATGGGTGGCTATGTAAGTACCCAATACACCATAACAGATTATAAAAGATAAGAATACAGTCCATTCAATAAGTGTTGAAGGGAATACTAATCGGAAAAAACTGGTGAATTTGTATTTGAAAGACACGTTGGATTTTTTTTGCAAAAGTAAAAATAAAAGCCCACCATTGGTGAGCTCTTAAAGATTATATTAATGTTATTTACTCTTTAATTAGTTTTTCTGTGGAAGTTGTTCCGTCCCCAAATTCCATTTGCACCAGATAAGTTCCTTTTGGTAAAGAGGAAAGATCAGCTTTTTTCTCATCTGTTCTTAATACAACCTTACCGGCAATATCGAAGATGGTTGAGGATACCAGTTTTTTATCTGTTCTGATGTTGAGTTCTCCTTTTGTTGGATTCGGGAATACGCTTACTGATTTTGCTTTTGTTGATACCTCAGCAATAGCAAGTGATCCTGTTGTAATTTTAACATCATCTACCATAAGCATATAATTGTTTGCAGAAACACATTGTATACCCACACGTATCGTTTGTCCTGCATAGGCATCTAGGCTGTAGGTTTTTTGTTCCCAGTTTGGATATGGTGCGCTTAAAGATGTTCCACCGGAAATAATTGTGAAGTTAGCTGATCCTGTTGGAGTCCCGGATCCTACATATACCCCCACTCGATATTTGTCAAGACCATAGGAGCTCGAAAGTGACTTCACCCAGAGAGTTAAAACGTTTGAGCTGGCTCCTAAGGTTACGGCCGGACTGATCAGCCAGTCATTATTCGCTGTAGGACCTCCTGTTGAAGAGGGTACTGCAGCCCATGCTGCTGCATATTTTTGTCCACTGTGAGGATCGAAGTTTCTTACTTCCGTTCCTGATGTTGCATTGGTAACTCCTGCTGCTGTTGGGTTGAAAATTTGAAAAGCCTGAGGAGCATTAGCGTTAGGCCAAGGTGTGCCTCCCGTAGGAAGTCCTCCTATGTAAGTTGGAAGTCCATCTATGTCAAGTGTTAACCAACTACCAAATCCTGTAATGACAAAATTGGTATAAGAGTCGAAATTTTCATCTAATAACACTGTTTGTGAGTGGGCAAAAGCCCCTGAAAACAGTAAACTGAAAGAGAATAGGATTTTTTTCATAGGAATATTGTTTTTTGTAAAGTTAAATAAAAAACCAATATGTTGTGAAAAAATCAATTAAAATATAAAATAGCTGCGAATATTATTAATTAAGAACTGCAGGAAAGCATAGAGCATCCCGATGTGTCATCATATTTTGAAGGTCTTTTTTTAGAGAATTCAGGATAGATTTCCTGATAAGGATTTTTGAGTGCAGTGATGAGTTTATGGAGCATTTCCATGTTATTATTTTCTATTTCTTCAATGCACTCAAAAAGCAGATAATTTCTTACAATGAATTTTGGATTGGCTTTTTTCATCATTTCAATCGATGCTGATCTTGAAATGTTGTTTTGGGTCAATCTTTCAAGATAGGTTTTAACAAAGTGTTCCACTTTTCTAAGGTTTTCTGCAGATAAAGGGATATAAGTTGTGTTTTCAAAGAGAGATGACAGGTCACTTTCATCATTTATTTCTTCCAATCGGTTAAAAAATAAAGTATGATCGAACCTGAGTTCCTGCATCAATCCCTGCCAATTGGTAAAGAACTCTTCATCACTTTTTAATAATTGGTCGAACCCGAATTTTTCACACAACATCTGATCATGAGCTTCCCAGAAATAGTTTCCATAAGCATTTAATTTTTCTTCGAGGAACTTTTCATCCTTAATTAGAGGATAAAGAGCATTTGCTAATTGCCAGATGTTCCATTGTGAGATCTGACCCTGTTTTCCAAAAGCATATCTTCTTCCCGGAAGGTCAGTCGTGTTGGGCGTAAAATTCAGATCATACTCATCCATCATGGAGTAAGGTCCATAATCTATGGTGAGGCCCAGAACAGACATATTGTCTGTATTCATCACGCCGTGAACGAATCCTACACGATACCATTCTACCATAAGATCGGCGGTTCTTTTGCAAACTTCCCCGAAGAAATCCTTATACTTCTGAATTCCTTCTGATTTTATTTCCGGAAAATAGTTAGCGATGGTAAAATCTGTGAGTTCCTTTAGGGTTTTATATTCCTTTTGTGCGGAAATCAGTTCAAAGTGCCCAAACCTGAGAAAACTTTCTGCTGTTCTTATGATAACAGCGCCTTTTTCTTCCTGTGGATTACCATCGTACATCATGTCTCTCACTACATTCTCTCCTGTATAGCATAGACTTAATGCTCTTGTTGTTGGAATTCCCAGGTGATACATCGCTTCGCTCATCAGATATTCACGTACTGACGATCTTAAGACTGCTCTTCCGTCAGCGTGCCTTGAGTAAGGAGTTGCTCCGGCCCCCTTCCATTGTATTTCTGTTTTTTTACCGGAATTATTGGTGATTTCTCCAGCGTAGATTGCTCTGCCATCACCTAATTGTCCTGCCCAGTTTCCGAACTGATGTCCTGCTTAGGCGGTTGCATAAGGTCTTACATTTTCCGGAAGATTGTTTCCCACAAGGAAATCCAGGTCTTTCTCTTCATATTTTCCCAAGCCTATTTCTTCTGAAAGCTCATCATTAAATGCAATTAACTTAGGATCATCAAATCCGGCGGGGTTGATCGTTGAAAATAAAACCTTAGGGGTATTTCTTTGTATAGGGTTATTTGAAAAATCTCCGGGAAATTTTTCTATAAAAGGTTGTTGGATGCTCTCGATATTCATACTTCAAATATACCAATATAAAAAAAGACCCTCCATACAATCCGGAAGGTCTTTTCTATAAATAAAGAAGAATTTATTTATTAAAATCAATATCTTCTCCTGTATTTAAGTTTTCATTTACATTTTCCTCTTTTTTCTGAGTGTTTTTAGCGGGCTCCACTGGTTTTGGATTTTTGATCTCCTCAATGGTTTGAAGTCCGCCATCATCTCCATAACCGGCTCCAAGTCCTTTTAGGTCTGAACAGCCGTCTTTCCACTCAGAAGGTTTCACGAATTTATCCTCTGGGGCAATGCCCAGGCTTTTATCTGCCCAAACTTTCTTCATGAAAATCGCCCATATCGGTAAAGCCATTCTTGCTCCCTGTCCTTCACCTGTTCCATAGAAGTGGGTAGCTCTGTCTTCCCATCCAACCCAGGCTCCGGTAGCTAATTTAGGAACAATACCCATGAACCAGCCATCGGAATTGTTCTGTGTAGTACCTGTTTTACCTGCAATTTCTATGTCTTTTGAGATTCCTTTTCTTCCAAGCTCTCCAGAGGCTGTACCATATTGTGCTACACCCTTCATCAGATCAATCATGGTATAAGCATACATAGGATTCATTACTTCTTTCGGCTCTACATTTACTTCCCTGATTACTCTTCCGTTTGCATCTTCAATTCTCCAGATCATTTCCGGTTTGTTATAATTTCCATAGTTGGCAAAAGTACTGTAAGCACCTACCATTTCGTAGATGGTAATATCTGAAGATCCTAAAGCCATAGGTAAACTGGTAGAGATTTCCTCCGTTACTCCCAGATCTCTGGCTGTTTGTATTACGCTTTGTGTTCCGCACATTTCTGCAAGACGTAAAGCAACAGGGTTTTGAGAGTGTGCTAATGCATCTTTCAGAGTAAGCATTCCTCCTCTTCCCGGTACATGATATGTTCCTTTGTTGAAGCTTGCATTAGAAACTGTTGAACAAGGTGTCATTCCTAATTTCATGATAGCCGTTGCGTATACGAAAGGCTTAAATGTAGAACCTACCTGTCTTTTTCCCTGCTTAATGTGGTCGTATTGGAAATGCTGCCAGTTGATACCTCCTACCCAGGCTTTGATTTCACCTGTTCCCGGAACCATAGACATCAAACCTGCCTGAGCAATTTGTTTATGATATCTGATAGAATCCCAAGGGGACATTTCAACTTCTTCCTCTCCGTTCCATGTAAAGCGTGTTGTTTTGATCGGCTTTTTAAATTCCATCATAATGGAATCTTCGGAAATTCCTGCGGCCTTTAATTGTTTATAACGTCCGGTTCTTTTCATAGCCTGAACCATCAGATCATTGGCTTGTTTGTCAGTCAGAAAATAGAAAGGCCTGTTTTTCCTTCCTCTTTGCTCCGCATCAAATCTCTGCTGAAGATCTGTTAAATGTTCTTTGATCGCTTCCTCTGCGTATTTCTGCATTTTAGAATCAAGGGTAACATATATTTTTAGCCCGTCTTTATAAAGATTTAGCTTCTTACCTGTCTGCTTTTCATGCTCCTGAAGATAATTATCAATTTCTTTTTTTAGATAGAACTTATAATAAGCCGAGTAGTCATCATTAATATTCTTGATCGGATGGTAATCTAAAACAATTTCTGTTGCAATTGCCTTATCGTATGTAACCTGATCGATATATCCGGTTTTCAGCATTTGTTCCAGAACAACATCTCTTCTTGTTTTTGCTCTTTCCGGATTTCTCATCGGGTTGTTTTTCACGGGATTTTCAAGCATGGCGACAAACATGGCGGCTTCAGGTAACGTCAGTTCCTTAGTACTTTTGTTAAAATATATTTTAGAAGCCATTTCAATTCCGTTTGCGTTATATAAAAAGTCAAACTTGTTGAAATAAAGTGTTACGATCTCTTCTTTGGTATATCTTTTTTCAAGGCTTACCGCCACAACCCATTCTTTCAGCTTCTGGAAAGCTCTTTCAATTTTATTTTGAGATGCTCCACGAGTGAAAAGAAGCTTGGCAAGCTGTTGGCTGATGGTAGAACCTCCACCTCTTCCGCCTCCATATACCACGGCTCTGGCAACTGATTGCAAATCAATTCCTGAATGTTCTTTAAAACGTTCGTCTTCCTTAGCCTGTAATGCATATACTAAGTAAGGAGGAAGGTCTTTATAGATAATAGGCTGAGTTTTTTCTTTTTCAAACTTGCCTAATAAAACTCCGTCTGAAGAATAAATCTCGGAAGCAACAAAAATATCCGGGTTTTCCAGTTCTTTTACATCGGGCATTTCTCCCAAAAAACCTTGGGAAACCGCAAAGAAAAGGGCTGAAATTCCTAAAACTACCGCAATGAGTCCAAGCCAAATAAACTTAACCCACTTTCTCCAGGATGTGTTTTTTTTATTTTTTTTGGGCGGAAGAGGAAATGTTTTTCCTGTACTTCCTGCGTTTTGTTTTTTTTCTTCCATGTATGGTTACGGTTTAGCCGTTTCTATTTTTACTCCAATATCTTCAATTCCTGGAAGGTTATCATTTCTCATGGCTTGCAGCACTCCGATTTCATATTTACCTTTTGCCGGGAATTTATAGTTCAATTTGTACTGAAAGAGCGTTTCCTTCGTGTCTCCAAAACCTGTACCCAACCATTCTCCATTGGGTTTTGCCAGTACATAGTTTAACGTATCCGTCTCTTTTTTCTTGTTTTGAAGATTGGTGAAATTCACAATAAACCTAATATTGCTGTAAGGATATTCATTGTTATTTCTTACAACAAATATAATATTTTTAGGATTTTGCGGATCTGAAATTTCAAGATTAAATTTTTGTTCACTTTTCTTATTCCATTTATTATCAACGGAATTCATGATGACTTCTCCGTCTGAAGAAGAATTACAGCTAAAGAAAAGGATAAGGGTAAATAATCCTAAAATTTTACGCATTGTTGTCTTTTTTTGGAGGAAACTTCTTTTTAAATTTCTTTTTGTTTGGACTAGGTTTCTTTTCAGCATCAGAACCTGGTGTAGCTTCTATTTTTTCCAGCTGAGCTTTAGGCTGTTGAGGCTTTTGTTGTCTCGGCTGGTTATTTGCATTAGGGTTTTGCTGTTTTTCCTTCTGAGGTCTTTCAGGTCTTTCATTTTTATCAGAGCGTTCCTGTCTTTCCGGTCTGTTATTTTTCTTCTGACCCTGGTTGTTAGATCTGTTTTTGTTTTTGTTGTTACCTCTGTTTTTCTTCTCGAATCGGTCTACATTATTCTCCTGAATCAGATCAATGCTTTGTAGAGGTGTTTCAGGCTGTTTCAGATCTTCAAGCGGGGATATTTTTTCTCCGCGTTTGTTTTTTGAGATCAGTTTTTTTACCAGATCGATGTCGAAATCATACCATGCAATAGAGTTTTCCACATAGGCGAACCACATTTTCTTTTTGAAAACGTCTATTTTGATGCAGAAAGCTTTTCCTTTTTCAGTTTCCAGTGTGGTGGAAGAAGAAGGGAAGTTGCTTAATGCATCCAGATAACTGTCTAATTCATAATTTAGACAGCATTTAAGCTTACCGCATTGTCCTGCTAATTTTTGAGGATTGATACTCAGTTGCTGGTATCTTGCGACGTTGGTATTTACGGATCTGAAATCAGTCAACCAGGTAGAGCAGCATAATTCTCTTCCACAAGAGCCAATTCCTCCCACTTTTGCTGCTTCCTGTCTGAAGCCTATCTGTTTCATATCGATCTTGGTACGGAATGCACCCGCGTAATCCTTGATCAATTGTCTGAAATCGACTCTGTTGTCAGCAGTATAATAAAACGTTATTTTAGAGGCGTCTCCCTGATATTCAACATCTGTTACCTTCATTTCAAGACCTAGCCGATGGGCGATCTTTCTGGCTTCAATTTTTATGTTGTCTTCTTTCTTTCTTGCCTCCTGCCAAACTTCAATGTCTTTCTGATTGGCTAATCTATATATTTTAAGTGCCGATTCATCTGAAAATTTCTTCTTTTTCATCTGAATCTTTACTAATTCTCCGGTGAGACTTACTACACCTACATCATGTCCCGGGCTGGATTCTACTGTTACTACACTACCTATATGTAAAGGAATATTATTTACATTTTTATAAAACGATTTTCTGTCATTTTTAAATCTAACTTCCACAAAATCACATCTGTTTGACGCGGGATTGTTGATGTTAGAAAGCCAGTCGAAAACACTTAATTTATAACTATTACCACAGGTATTTACACTTTCACAGCCATTCGCGGATTTCGTTCCGCACGAATGGGTAGAATCGCCGGATGTTTTACATCCACAACTCATATTATATTATATTTAATCTTGCAAATTTATATATTTTTATCTTTATGTAATTCTAAAACTTTCAAATATTCATTATCATTCTTGTTTAATGTTAAACAAATGATTCGTTAATTAAATAAAATGTTATTAAAGGTTTAATTTATTTCTACTTATCTATCATTTTATGCAAAGTGTTATTTTAAACATAATTTTCTTTTGGATTATCGTTTAAATTTTAAGAAAATATTAAGAGATGTATTTAAATTAATTTTATATTTGACTTATATATAATAATAGTCTATGAAAAAAATATTAATATCCACTGCTTTACTGGCAGGTGTTTTGTCTTATGCGGGAGGCTTCAGAGTTTCTTTGCAGGGGGTAAAACAGTTGGCAATGGCACATACCAGTGCTCATGCTGAAGATGCAAGTGTGGCATTCTTCAATCCTGCAGGTATTTCCTTCATTCCTTCCAAACTAAGTATCGTTGCAGGAGGGTTCGGAGCAAGTAATAAGGTTACTTTTCAGAATTTAAATACTTTACAGAGTACGGACACGGATAATCCGATAGGAACTCCTTTTTATGCGGCAATAGCATACAAACCGACGGAGAACTTATCAGTAGGTTTAAGTGTAACGACTCCGTTTGGAAGTACAATTCAGTGGCCGAATGACTGGGAAGGCAGGGAACTGGTACAGAAAATGGAACTGAAGAGTTTCTTTTTCCAACCGATGGTTTCTGTAAAATTAGCGCCATGGATGTCTCTTGGGGCGAGTTATATTTACGCAAGAGGACAAGTGGATTGGGATAAAGCGGTTACTCAGTTTGGTGGAGAGCTTAACATCAATGATGAGAAAGCAACCGGACACGGATATAGCTTTGGATTCTATTTCAGACCTGATCCAAACCTGGATGTAAGTATCTCTTACCGTTCACCTGTTGATATGAAAGCAGATAACGGAAAAGCTACTTTTGCATTCCCTTCACAATCAATCTATCCGCTGTTGGGACTTGACGCTTCAGGACAAGACTCCTTCAAAGCAACTTTACCTTTGGTAGATGAATATATTGTAGGTTTAACATATAAAATAACTCCGAAGTGGTTAGTTTCTGCGGACTTCAACTATCATGGATGGCAGAAATACAGCAGGCTGACCTTAGATTTTGAGAAAGCTCCGGTTGGAAACCAGGCAGATCCTACAATTCTGGTGAATCCTAAAAACTTTAAGAATGCCAAAACATTCAGATTGGGTACACAATATGCTTTCACTGACAAAATTTTCGGACGTTTAGGTGCTTATTACGATGAGTCCCCTTATTCTGACGAAAATTTTATTCCTGAAACACCTTCATTTGATACCTATGTTATTACTGGTGGGGTAGGATTCAAATTGAATAAATTTGGAGTTGATGTTGCAGGAGGATATGCTATGCCTCAGGCAAGAGAAGTGAAAAATGCTAATCTTGGACTTTACGGACAATCTACTGCAAAAGCATTTTATCTGGGTCTAGGTCTATCTTACAATCCATTTTAATTGAAGACTATGAAAAAAATAATAATTTCTACACTGGCTGTTTCCGCACTTTTTTTTACAACAAGCTGTGAAAATGAGTTCGATACAGATGTAAAAGATATTGAAGTAGTAAAAGGAGAAGCAGATTTCTCCAAATATGTGGCTTTAGGAAACTCCCTGACTTCAGGGTACCGAGACGGCGCACTTTATGTTGACGGTCAGAATGAATCCTACCCTAATATGATTGCGATGCAGATGAAACTTGCGGGAGGAGGAGAATTTAAGCAACCGTTAATGGCAGACAATTTAGGAGGAATTCCATCAGCAGGAATAGCAAATAAAAAAATACTTGCTATGGTTGCTGGTTCATTAGCTCCGGTTGATGCTCCGGGAACAGGAGCTACTACATTGGCAAATATTTATGGTTCAGGGCCATATCAAAATATGGGGGTTCCTGGGGCCAAAGTGGCTCATTTGTTAGCTCCGGGTTATGGTAACCCTGCCGGTTTAAACCCACTGGCTCCTACTGCTAATCCTTATTTTGTTAGATTTGCATCATCTACCTCAACATCAGTTGTTGCCGATGCATTAGCTCAAAATCCAACATTTGTATCGTTATGGATTGGAAATAATGACGTTTTAGGGTATGCAACTTCAGGTGGAGACGGTACTAATCCTATTACTCCTGCTGACGGAGCTGTAGGGGTAGGGTTTAACAGCACCTATACTGCTTTGGTTAATGCTTTATTCCCAAATGGAACTACTAGAAAAGGTGTTATAGCCAATATTCCGAATATAACTTCAATTCCATTTTTCACAAGGGTTCCTTATAATCCTATTCCACCGGAAAGATTTAATACGGCACCTGCAGGAAGTCCATCTAATCAGGATGCAAATATAGATGCTCTTAATGCACAGGTTTTTGGACCCTTAAAACAAATCTTAACCGGATTAGGCCAAGGGAATAGAATCCAATTATTGTCAAAAATCCAGGGTAATCTTGTTTTACTAAAAGATGAATCTCTTACCAATTTAGCAACACAAATAACAGGAGCATTGATTTCTGCTGGAGTTCCAGCGCAGCAGGCCGGCTTAATGGGGCAGTTATATGGGCAGGCAAGACATAGCACTTCCGCAGATTTAATCCCATTAACGACGAGTTCCGTTCTTGGTACAACTCCGGCGTCTCCGCTAGCCGTTGCTCCTTTTGATAAATATGGAACAACTTTTCCGCTGGAGGATAAGCATGTATTAAGAGGTAAGTTTGGTACTGTGAACGGGGAAGTGGAAGAAGTACTTGCAGCAACTACAGCTTATAATGCAACCATTAAAGCTTTGGCAGAGTCTAAAGGCTTAGCGTTTGTAGATGCAAATGCTAAAATGGTTGAATTAAACTCCAAATCAGGAATTTCTTGGAATGGCGTAAAATATACTGCAGCTTTTGTAACGGGTGGCACATTCTCTTTAGATGGAGTTCACCTTACAGGAAGAGGATATGCGCTAATTGCTAACGAGTTTATCAAAGCAATCAATGCAAGATACAAATCCACATTACCACAGGTTGATCCGAATAAATATTCAGGGGTAACATTCCCTTAATGAATAAGATAACAAAAAACATAAAAACCACAGGAGTAAATCTTGTGGTTTTTTTTTAAATTTGCAAATCTTTAAAAAGTAAAAATGGCCGAACAGTTAAGTTATCTATTTTGTACAAGGACAAGCAGGGACTTGGCAGAGAAAATTGCCCAACACTATGGGCAGAAATTAGGGAAAATCAACTTCCAGGAGTTTAGTGATGGAGAATTCGAACCGGTTTTAGACGAATCTGTGAGAGGAGGAAGAGTTTTCCTGATCGGGTCTACATTCCCGCCTGCAGACAATCTTTTAGAACTTCTTCTTATGATTGATGCAGCAAAAAGAGCATCTGCAAAAAGTATTACAGTAGTGCTTCCTTACTTTGGACTGGCAAGACAAGACAGAAAGGATAAGCCAAGAGCTCCGATTGGTGCTAAATTGGTGGCTAACCTTTTAACAGCTGCCGGTGCTACAAGAATCATGACTATGGATCTGCACGCAGATCAAATTCAAGGGTTCTTTGAAATTCCTGTAGATCATTTATATGCCTCTACTATATTTGTGGATTACATCAAGTCTTTAGGATTGGATAATCTAACGATAGCTTCCCCGGATATGGGAGGTGCTAAAAGAGCAAAAAACTATGCAGGTCATTTAGGTGCTGAAGTAGTAATTGCCTATAAGGAAAGAAAAAAAGCAAACGTTGTAGAGGAAATGTTCCTTATCGGGGATGTGGAAGGTAAAAATGTTATCCTGATTGATGACATGATTGATACAGCCGGAACATTATGCAAAGCTGCAGACATATTAATAGAGAAAGGAGCAAAGACCGTAAGAGCAATGGCTACTCACGGAGTGCTTTCAGGAAAGGCGTATGAGAATATTGAGAATTCTAAAATTCTGGAAGTTATTGTAACTGACTCAATTCCTGTCAAAAATAATTTGTCATCTAAAATAAAAGTGCTATCTTGCGCCCCGTTATTTGCGGACGTAATGAAGATGGTACATGAGCACAGATCAATCAGTAGCAAGTTTGTTATTTAATTGGTTTTTAGAGTTTTGCAAGTTGAAATAAAAACAATTTTTTAAAATTTTTATAAATGAAATCTATTACAATTCAAGGTACAAAAAGAGAAAGCGTGGGCAAAAAGTCTACAAAAGCTTTACGTGATGCTGAATTAGTTCCTTGTGTTGTTTATGGAGGTGAAGCTCCTTTGAACTTCTCTGCTGAAGAGAAAGCTTTCAAAGGGTTAGTATACACTCCTGAAGCACACACGGTATCTATTGAGGTTGATGGTCAAACAATTCCAGCTGTTCTTCAGGATATTCAGTTCCACCCAATTACAGACAAAATTCTTCACGCAGATTTCTATCAATTATCTGATGATAAGCCAGTGATTATGGAAGTTCCTGTAAGAATTACTGGACGTGCGAAAGGTGTTGTAGCGGGAGGTGTTCTACGTCAGTCTTTCAGAAAATTGAAAATCAAAGCTATTCCTGCAAACTTACCGGATGAGGTAGTTGTTGATGTGACTCCATTGAGAATTGGTAACAAAATCTATGTAGGTGATATCAAAAATGAAAGCTATTCATTCATGCACCCTGACAACGCAGTTGTAGCAGCTGTTAAGATGTCTAGAAATGCAATGAAAGCAGGAGCAGCAGCAATGGATGATGAAGATGAAGAAGAAGTTGCAACTGAAGAAGGAGCAGCTCCAGCAGCAGAAGAAACTGCAGCAGAATAAGAATTGCTTTATTTAAACAATATTATAAACCTGTCAATCCTTGGCAGGTTTTTATTTTTTAAGTACATCTATCATATATACACCATGGTCTCTTTCAGAAAAAAGACGTAAATTTGAAGAGTTCTAAATAAGGACGCCTTTAATTGATAAAAATTTAATAAATGTTTGACGTTCAGGAAATCAGAAGTCAGTTTTCTATATTAAACAGGCAGGTGAATGGTAAACCCTTGGTTTACTTAGATAATGCAGCAACATCCCAAAAACCGGATTCCGTTTTAGAGGTTTGGAATAAATATTATACGGAGCTTAATGCCAATGTGCACAGAGGAATCCACACCCTTAGTCAGTTGGCAACGGAAGAAATGGAACTTTCAAGAAGGAAGATTCAGAAATTCATTAATGCGAAACATGATTTTGAAGTTATTTTTACAAGAGGGACAACCGAAGGGATCAACCTTATCTCTTATATTTTAACCCAAAAGCTTCAAAAGGATGATGAAATCATTATTTCCTACCTGGAGCATCATTCCAATATTGTTCCTTGGCAATTGCTTTGTGAAAGAACAGGGGCAAAACTTAGAGTGATTCCTATCGATGAAAATGGTATCCTTCAGTTGGGTTATTTGGATCAGTATTTAAGCGAAAAAACAAAAGTCGTTTCCGTGAATCAGGTTTCCAATGCGTTGGGAATTGTTAATCCTATTGAGGAGATCATTGCGAGGACCAGAAAAAATACAAATGCCTATATCGTTATAGATGGGGCACAATCTGCTCCGCATTTCAACATAGATGTGCAAAAGCTGGATTGTGATTTCTTTGTGTTTTCAGGGCATAAAATGTATGCTCCGATGGGAACGGGAATATTGTATGGAAAGCAGGAGATTTTGGAAGATTTGCCCCCTTTTCATGGAGGAGGGGAGATGATCGCGACCTGCTCATTTGATGGGACAACATACGCCGGTTTACCTTTCAAATACGAAGCGGGAACTCCGAATGTTGGTGGGAATATTGCTTTGGGAGCAGCTGTAGATTTTATCGAAAAAGTAGGACACGAAAATATTCAAAGGCATGAAAATGTACTGTTGGAATATGCTCAGAAAAAGCTTTTGGAGATTGAAGGATTAAAAGTATACGGAGAACATGCCAAAAGAACAGGAGTTATTTCTTTTAATCTTGAAGGAGTGGGTATTTCTTCCGATGTAGGAATGATCCTTGATAAAATGGGGATTGCTGTAAGAACAGGGCATCACTGTACACAACCCATCATGAATTTCTTCAATATTGCAGGAACGGTTCGGGCAAGTTTTGCGGTTTATAATACTTTCCATGAGATCGATATGCTGGTAGAAGGTGTGAAAAAAGCCCAAAGAATGCTTTCATAACCTAAACGAAATTAAAAATCCCTTTCAGTAATCTATTGAAAGGGATTTTTAGTTATATTTTTAATATTGCTTAAGGTTTCCATTCTACAACAGCACGGATAAACGCTTCTGCATTTTCCAAAGGAACATTAGGCAGAATACCGTGTCCAAGATTGGCAATATATCTGTCTTTTCCGAAACGGTGGATCATTTCGTTCACCATCTTTTTAATCGTTTCAGGTGTTGAATGAAGTCTTGCAGGATCAAAGTTACCTTGCAGGGTCATTGTATGGTTAGTCAATGTTCTGGCGAATTCCGGCTTGATGGTCCAGTCCACTCCAAGAGCAGAAACTTTAGACATAGACATTTCTTCCAAAGCGAACCAGCATCCTTTTCCAAACACGACTACATGAGTCAGTGGACTTAAAGCTTCAACGATCTGATTAATGTATTTCCATGAAAATTCCTGATAATCTTCAGGGGAAAGCATTCCACCCCATGAATCAAAAACCTGTACGGCAGAAACTCCTTTTTCAACTTTTCTCTTTAAATAAGCAATCGTAGTATCTGTGATCTTCTGAAGAAGCAGGTGAGCCGCTTCCGGTTGCTGGAAACAGAAAGATTTAGCAATATCAAAAGCTTTGCTTCCTTTTCCTTCCACGCAATAGCAAAGAATCGTCCATGGAGAGCCGGCGAAACCGATCAAAGGAATTTCATTATCCAACTTCTGAAGCGTAAGTTCAATAGCATCAAAAACATAACCTAATGTATCATTTACATCCGGAGTTACAATATTCTGAACCTGTTCCATGGTTCTGATCGGGTTGTCCAGCCAAGGTCCTATAGATTCCTTCATTTTGAAATCGATACCCATTGCCTGAGGAACCACCAGAATATCAGAGAATAAAATTGCAGCATCCAACGGAAATCTGCGGATTGGCTGTACAGTAATTTCAGCAGCCAGTTCCGGAGTCTGACATCTTGTAAAGAAATCATACTTATCACGAAGTGCGATAAATTCCGGTAAATATCTTCCCGCCTGTCTCATCATCCAAACTGGAGGTCTTTCTACGGTCTCTCCGCGAAGCGCTTTTAAATATAGGTCGTTTTTGATCATAATTTATTTACTAAATACCGCCTGTTCGTGAGCGGTGATTTTCACGAATTGTTTTTAATCTCCTTTTTTATCAGTTCTAAAATGGAAACTAAAGTTTGTCCTTCAGAAGTAAAAATCTCCTGTTGGGTATGCTTTCTCAATTCATCAGAAGTGGCTTCTCCTATCGAAAACAGTTTCATACCTTCCAATGAATTGTGCTTTGCAAAACTACGAACTCCGCTTGGACTAAAAAAAACTACAGCATGATATTTTTCAGGTACGGAAGGATAGAGTTCTTCTGTCTGATAAACCGTAACTTTTTTATACTTAATATTTTGTAAAGGAAGGCTTCTGTCGAGAACATCAATGGCTAAATTGCCGCAAAAATGCACGAAAGATTCATGTTGACATTTGCTGATGATGAAATTCGATAAAGTTTCTGCATTTTTCAGGACTTTGAAGGTTCCGAAGCCGTTTTTTCTTATTTCCTTTTTTGTTTTTTCTCCAACGCAGTATATTTTATTGTAATTTTTAGCGGTGAAATCTTCGTTGGGTTTGAACTGATTATCGAAAAAAGAGCGTACTCCGTTCGCGCTGGAAAAAATCAGGGAATGATCTTTCAGGTCAAAGGGAGCAACTTTTATCGGACGGATCTTAATTACCTCAACACAGTCGGCAGTGATATCCGAACCTAATTCTTTGGATATGACAGATGGGTCTATATTTTTGGTAAATAAGATTTTCATTTTGTAATTTATAGAGAGGATATGAAAAGAAAGTTAATTTTAAATCTAAAGTTTAGAGTTTAAAATTACCTACATCTTGCTTTTGATTTCTTCCATGAGTTCTTTTCCGCCGTTTTCAAGAACCACTTTAGCGAACTTTTCACCAAAATTCTCGGTTTCATTATACTCGAAACTTTCGTCCAGAGAAATGCAGTTTTTCCCGTCTAATGAACAAAGGGCAGCTTTGAAACGCACCTGATTTTCGATGATTTCCGCAAAAGCACCGATAGGAGCAGTACATCCCCCTTCTAATGTACTCAGGAAATTTCTTTCGATTTCAACACAGATCTGGGTACGTTTATGATTGATCTGATTTACGATCTCGTTGATCTCTTTTTTGTCAGAACGTCCGGCTACTGTTATCACTCCCTGTGAAGGCGCAGATATCATCAATGGAAGCATTTCGTAATCAATGTCCATTTTCATTCTTTTGATTCCTGCTAAAGATAATATAGTAGCATCAAAATCCTGTTCCTCCAATTTTTGAAGGCGGGTTTGGATATTTCCGCGGATATCTGAAAATACAGCATTCGGATAGTGTTTGGACCAGAAAGCTCTTCTTCTCAGGCTGCTTGTTGCCAGTTTCAATTCATGAAATTCTTTGTTTCTCGCTTCCTCTTTTCTGATCAGTACGTCCTGAGGAAAATCTCTTTCAAGATAAGCAATAAGCTCAATGCTTTCAGGAAGCTGTGTAGGAACGTCTTTTAAAT
>JAFAAJ010000084.1 GCA_023426625.1 Bacteroidota bacterium | reverse complement strand
GGCTTGCGGAAATTTAAAACTCTGCACTCCTGTTGGTGAGGCATCGTATTTTTGAAATACCTTATTAAACACCCTCGAATTACCTTCGAATTTGGAAATTGATCCTGTGGTAAAATTAATGTTTTTATCCCCCATATTAATTTCTGAGTTCGCAGGAATATATGAAGTATTGTCTACTGAACCGTCCGCCTTTAAAAATTGGGCGGCTGTACCGCCCATTACTCTATAGCCTTTAGAGGTGTTATAATATGAGTATTTTATGTCCATGTTAAATATCTTTACGTGTTACTGTTACTGATACAGTATTAGGCAAAGCAGAATCAAATTCAATTTCTAATTTATTAGGATCTGCTAATCTTATCCTTCCATCGATTTTGTAAAATGTTACAGTATCATACATCGCAACATCTACATTTCTGGTTCCCAGATTGTGTGCTATGGTAGATGAACCTGTAATATTAGTAGTATAGGATCTTACACTGTTTCCACCGGCAATTACCCTACCTTTCGCATCAACTGTAACCTGATCGTAAGTTCCTGCAGTTACTCCAGTTGCAGCTAATGTTAATGCAGCCGTAGCATTTGCAGCACCATTGAAGGATACAGACCATGTTGCATCACCCGTTGCGGAAATCGTTCTTGCTGTTGTTAAACTTCCTGCTGACCCTGTTGTATTTACTGATGCCGTTCCTGTAAGTAATGTAGCCGGAACAGCAGTAATAGGTACTACTACGTTCCCAGAACCGTCAATGGTTTGTGCTGTTGCCGTAACTCCGGAAAGTGAAATCGTTCTCGCTGTCGTCCATTTTGTAGCGGAAAGAACACTTTTGGCTGAATCTGCCGTATTATCGACGTTCCCTAATCCTACATGAGATTTGCTTAAAACCACAACCCCTGTCAAACCGTTTACAGAATCTACAGCTCCTGAAGTAATATAAACGAACGCTGTTCCGCTCCATCTATAGCTTTTGTTGGTATCAAGAGAGACATAGATTTTTCCTGTTTCTCCGGCAATTACATTGGTATATGCAGCTTCTTTATAGAATCTTCCGTCAGCACTTCTGTAATATCCTTCCAAGACATCGTCTACATAAGATGGTAGTTGAGATGAAGGAACCATACCTGACCCGTCAAGTGTAGCAACTCCATTCGCAGCTCCTTTTTGAGTGAGTGGAACATAATTTGCCAAATCCACAGAGGTAGCTACAGAACCCATGCTCACCGTTATTCCGTTGGCAGTTTGAGTAACACCAGTAACCACATTTCCTGAACCTGAAGTCGTCACCGGCAAAGAGAAAGCAGTTCCTGACAATGTTAATCCGTTACCTGCTGTGTACGTTGTATTGGTAGAGGCTAGTGTGATGGTACTTCCGGATTGGGTAATCGTCATATTGGTACCTGCTGCAAGAGTAATATCCCCTGATACCAAAGATCCACTTGTTCCTCCTTTTAAACGGGTAACTGTATCTGCAGTTGTAAATGATCTGTTTGCTGATAAGTCAAACGTTGTCCCGTTGACGGTTAAAGTTCTTGTTTTGGGTACATAATCTAAAGGGTCAAAATTCCCTTCATGCCAAAAAGAACTGATTGTTTTGGTTCCACCTCCGGCGGTTAAAATTTCACTGTCTGTTTTTCCTTCGATTTTGTAACCTACGGAACTCTGATAATAAGCGTATTTAATGTCCATAATTATAATTTTTTTATTGTTAATTGAATCATATTGGGCGGTACAGAATCAAATAGAACTTCGATATTATTGGTGTCTATTCTTCTTACCTTAAGGGGAATTGTAAACATGGTTACGATGTCATAAGCATCAATCACAAAACTGAAGGTATCCAGATTGTGCTTTACTACAGAGTCGCCCCTGACTCTCTCTTCATGCTTGATTTTTTCGGGGTTGACCACATCTTCGATATTTCGAATCTTGTCAAATACCAGATCATTGAACTGGTTCTGGTAAATAACCGATCCCCAGTTTGAATAGCTTCCGACAAGGTTGATCTTATCATCTGAAGTCGTAACGGAGTTTTTCAGCAGTTCGATCTGTTGTCGGTTTTCTTTAATATAGTTTACGATCTCCTGAAGTTTGTCCAGTTCCACATCATCAGAAGTCAACATTTGCTGTATCTGATCGATGCTTTCCTGCATTCCGCTATCAACAGCCTGAAGCATATCCATAAATTGCCCGATCTGCTCCTTTGTATAGACATTGCCTATCTCTCCTTCTCCGTCTATTGTAGCGGAAAGATTAAACTTCAGTTTTTCTTTCCATGCATTGATATTGATGTCGGTAAGATTGGACGCATCGAGTTTTGCCAGAACTGAACTGTGTGCATTTTCATCCGTCAGATGACCGGTAGACAGCGTATTTTGAAAAGTTTCAAGTAACCCCGTCACATCATTCATTTTTATTTTTTCGTCCAGATGACGGAATGAAGAAAAGGTTTGCTGAAACTGATATTCTGTAGGAAAATCGCCATTTTCAAACCAGCTGAATATTGTTGTTAATGGTACTGCCATGATTGTTGGAAATTAGGTTTGAATTGTTCTTTTTTTATCACGAATTTTTGTTTTGATTTCATTAATTGCCTGAAAATTGATCATTTGCTTCATTCTGTCCGAAATCCTATTTCGAAAAAAACAAATCAGCTTCCGCTTTTCTACGTCTTATTAAGCCATTCAAAACTTTACCGCCGGCAGTAATATATCTTGAAGTAAACCATTCTCTGATGGTTTCCGGATTTGCTTTTTTATTGATTAAGGAAAACAAAGTGTCGGATCCTCCCGTATTGTAGGTATGTGATACCAATGCATCAAACTGATTTTGAGTAAGAGCCACTTTGATTTTATTATTAACTATTTTCTCATAAGCCGGCAAAACAGATGAAAATAATTGAGCTCCTTTTTCTTTGCTGATCGCAGGATCTTTCATGGTGACTTTTTTACCGTCCGGATAATAGGTATTCCCATATCCAATTGTCGGAATTCCGGCTGAATCCAAATAAGGTTTGGAGCTGAATCCTTCAAAAGATAAAATGAGGTTTATCCCTTTTTGTGATGTTTTCATTTCTTTAAATATTTATAGGTAAAAAAGATGAGTATTAAGGTGATTCCCAGGATGGCAATGCATATCCAGGCTGCAATTTCAAATCCTGTGACTTTGAGTTTCTTTGTCTCTTCAGAAATCACCGAAGTCACTGTTTTATCTGATTCTTTTGAAACAGCACTTTGAGCTCTTTCCTGAAAAATATTTGTGATTTCTTCTTTTTTGTTTTCGGATTTTTCGTTTGATGCTTTTGTATAGCGGTTGCTGACCGAATATTCAGCGTTTCCCAAAATGGAAATACTCTGAACGGTATCATTACCGATAACATTGTGAAAGATGAAAGGATTGGCTGTATCAGATTTTCCTTTGATCAAAACATCGCCGGATAGGTTATCCGTTTTTTCCTTAAGCGAAATATTGGCAGATGCACTTTGAGCAGATTCTACGCTTTGTAAGCCTGAAGAATCAACCTGCACTTTTTCGGTTTCCTGCTTATTTTCTTTGGAAACGGTTGTAATTTTAGTTTTGCTTCTACAGCAGTCCAGTATAAGACCACTGAATATCATCAACAGTAGAATTTTTGCTTTCATCAGCTTTATTTTTAATATTGAATAGATTAAATC
>JAFAAJ010000050.1 GCA_023426625.1 Bacteroidota bacterium | reverse complement strand
GTAGGATACAGAATGATCGATACGGCTTCTATTTATCTTAATGAAGTGGCTGTAGGAAATGCTATCAAGAATAGTGGAATAGACAGAGAAAAATTGTTTGTCACTTCAAAACTCTGGGTTCAGGATATCGATTATAATAAAGCGAAAGGTGCATTCCAAAGAACATTGGATAGATTGCAGCTGGATTATCTGGATATGTATCTTATCCATTGGCCATACAATGATTATTTAGGAGCCTGGAAAGCGATGGAAGAGTTGTATAACGAAGGAAAGATTAAAGCGATAGGAGTTTGTAATTTTCCTGTTGAGAAACTGGATGAATTGATTAAAAATTCCACTGTAAAACCTGTCATCAACCAAATAGAATTACATCCTGTTTTCCAACAAAAAGAACTTCAGGTTTTCAATAAAGAAAATAATGTCGTTACCCAACCCTGGAGTCCGCTTGGAAATGGAAATGCTGAACTTTTAAATAATCCCGCATTAAAAGCCATTGCGGATAAATACAATAAAACGGTTGCTCAGGTTATTTTGAGGTGGCATTTACAGGAAGGGTTTTGTGTAATTCCGAAATCTGTAACTCCATCCAGAATTGAAGAAAACTTTAATGTCTTTGATTTTGAACTGACAGAAGATGAAATGAATGCTGTCCGTTCTTTAGATACAGGGAAAAGATTGTTTTTTGATCCGAAAGATCCAGCCTGGGAAGAGAAAATGCTTAGATCTATTGCTGATATTTAATATGACTGCGGAACAATTCATAGAGAAGCTTTCAACCTATATTAATGAGAAGGAACTCAATAAAGTTGAAAAGTTTTTTAAAGGTAATGATGGCGTAACCCGGGCTTTTGGAGTGAAGTTCGGTCACGTTTTCAATACGGCAAAGGAATTTTCAGCCATGCCTCTGGATGAGGTGAATAAATTACTGGATAGTGATTTCTATGAAGTTAGAATGGGAGCTGTAAGTATTATGGATTTTCAGGCTGAAAATAAGAAAACTTCAGATGAAAGGAAAAAAGAGCTTTATAACCTGTATATCCTTCGTCATGACCGTTTGAATAACTGGGATTTTGTGGACAGAGCGGCAAGAAATATTGTAGGTGAATATTTAGTTGATAAGCCAAGAGATATTCTGTATCAGTTGGCGGCATCTGAAAGTCCGTGGGAGAGGAGAACGGCTATTGTGAGTACTCATGCTTTTATCAGGAGGAATGATTTGGATGATACTTTTAAGATTGCGGAAATTCTTGTGCATGATCCGGATGAGTTGGTTAATAAAGCTGTGGGAAGCTGGGTGAGGGAAGCCGGAAAAAAAGCACCGAAAAGGTTGTTGGACTTTCTGGATAAATATATTAAAACGATGCCTACGACTACCTTTTCTTATGCAATAGAAAAATTGGATGCAGATGCCAAAAAGCATTACAAAGAACTGAGGAAGCAATAATGTTGCTTCTTTTTTTATTAAATATGAAACGGATTTTTAATAACGCAAAGAATAATCTTGAAGCTGTTGAATTATTAAGAAAGTAAAGTATAGATCAAAAATTGATCTGAAGAGCGGACTTTTTATCCGTGAGCTTAGTTAGCAACTTTGTTGCTATTCTTTGTTCTTTAAAATTGAGTTTTATTATGATGAAACTTTGCGTTAAATTATGTTTTTTGTATTCTGAAAAAAAGAAGCTGCTTCGCAAATTGAAACAGCTTTTTATATTATCTTCTGAATAGTATTATTTTGTTAAATCCAGTCCGCCGAAGTTTCCGGAACTCATCATTAAATATGCTCCCTGAGTTTTATCCAAAGTTTCCCAATAAGCATGAAGCTCTTCTGCGTTGGTAAAAACTTTTAAATTTTCGTTCTTGAATTTTTCTTTGATCAGTTCAGGAGAAATAGGCTCCATTCTTTTGATCTTTAAAGCATCTTCAGAGTAGAACACAACAGCTTCGTCCAAACCGTCCATTGCGTGATCATATTGTTCAAGGAAAACAGGATTTAAGCTTGAATAGGTGTGAAGTTCAAGAAAACCGTATTTCTTTTCATTCTTGAATTGTTCCTGGAAAGCTTTCACAGTAGCTTTTACTTTGCTTGGAGCATGGGCGAAATCTTTATAAAGAGTTCCTTTGTCTTCTCTTTCCACCTTTTCAAGACGTTTTGAAGCACCTTTGAAACTCATAATCGCTTCATAGAAATCTTCATCCATGATTCCCAGTTGCTGGCAAATATGTCTTGCCCCTTCCATATTTAATAGGTTATGAGCACCAAAAACAGAAAGCGGAATATCTCCCATTTCAGTCTTTAGATACACTTTCCCGTTGTTGATCTCGTATTCAGGGGTTTTGTAAGGGATTTTTCTGAAGTAATTTTCAGCTCCATCAACAACCTTTACCACTTCTGAGTCTTCTTCATTATACACTAAAACACCTCCTGGAGTAATACTTGCCACAAATTTTCTGAACTGTTCTACATAATCATCAAATGTTTTAAAAACATTGATATGATCCCATGCAATTCCACTCATTAAGGCAATATTCGGCTGATACAAAAGGAATTTTGAACGCAGGTCGATAGGCGAGGAAAGATATTCATCCCCTTCCAGTACCATAAAATCATTATCCTGAGTAAGCTTTACCATACAGTCGAAACCCTCCAATTGTGCACCAACCATAAAATCCACATCCTTTTGATGAAAATTCAATACATGAAGGATCATGGAAGTAATGGTGGTTTTACCGTGAGAACCGGCGATCACCACGCGGGTTTTATCTTTAGACTGTTCGTAAAGAAACTCCGGATAGGAGTATATTTTAAGTCCCAGTTCTTTTGCTTTTGCCAGTTCAGGATTATCCTGATGAGCATGCATTCCAAGGATTACGGCATCAATATCGGAAGTGATTTTCTCCGGGAACCAACCCATTTCCTGAGGCAGGATCCCTTTGTTTTCCAGTCTTGATTTTGAAGGTTCAAAAATAGCATCGTCCGAACCTGTAACCTGATATCCTTTATCTTTTAATGCAATCGCAAGATTATGCATGGCACTTCCGCCAATGGCAATGAAATGGGCTTTCAACTTATTTACTGTTTTTTAACATTGTTATTAATGATCTCCTGGAATGCATTCATAATATTATTCCAGTTAGTTTTATACTTCGGCATTACCAGGCTTGCATCGGTTTTGCTTCCTTCATTCGGACCTTTCTTGATATTGATGGAAGTTGTGATATTGTCGTATAATTTTTTACGGTCTTCTTCTATACCTCTGAAATTATTTTCGGAGAGTGTATTCTCCAGCTTTTTCAGTTCCTCATCGGAGATTTTGAAATCTTCTTTGTATTTCTTTCCCTGCCCTTCAAAAAAGTAATGCGCATCGTTACCTTTGATCAACAAATTCTCATACATCGGGGCATAACCACCGCTTCTGGAATAACTTATATCAAAATCCGAATATATTTTCTGACTGTTACATGAAACTAATACTATGATTACGAATAAGATCTCTATTATTCTTTTCATATTAAGTTGATTTAATTATGTGAATCCTTTTGTTCTAGTCTTTTGGCTTTAAGTTCTTCATCATAATTGTGTAATAGGTTGAAATCTTCTGTCTGTTCAATGGCAGTCATGATTTTCAACAAAATTTCATGGGCATTTTCATTGTCATAGTCTATTTCAAGAGGAGCTTTGAATTCCATGGTAGGTTTTACGCCTGTAACCTTTACCCGGAGTCCTTTTTTGTCGAATGCCCTTCTGAATCCGTTAATTTTAATAGGGATTACAATAGGACGCTGATTTTTAACCAGTTTGGCGGTTCCTCTTCTTCCCTGTGCAAATGCTGAAGTAGTACCTTGAGGGAAAGTAGCTACCCAACCGTTGTCCAGAGCTTTCATAATATTATCTACCTCACTCATATCAACCATTCTGTTGACGTTCTTTCCTTCGGCTCTCCAGGTTCTTTTTACCGTTACGGCACCCGCTATTTTAAAGATCTTGGGAAGGATACCTTTGTTCATGGTCTCTTCCGCTGCCACATAATAGAAGTCTATTTTAGGATTAAGAAGGTATATGGGGTTTTTAATGGTATTTAAATATCCGTTGTTTACCGCACAGAATGCATGATACATGGCGGCAACATCGGCAAAATAGGTCTGATGGTTGGAAACGAACAGCACATTTGAATCCGGAAGATCCACAAGGTGTTCTGTACCGGTTATTTTAAGTTTATTAAAGCCGTTGAATCTTCTGTAAGAAACAATTCCTAAAATAAAAATAATTAACCTTTTTAAAAAATAAGGTGTTCCGAATGCATCGGTGAAAATATTCTTCTTCGCCATCTCTCAATTAAACACGGTACTGCAAAGTTACATATTTTTCAGCAACTGGCTGAATTCACTCAATATCATTGCTGTGGCTCCCCAGATTATATATCCGTTGAAATTGATGACCGGAACCTCATGTCCTCCTGCACCCGGTAAAGCCATGATCTCCGGAGTATCGGAAAGGCTTAAGAATGAGGAGACAGGGAATTCTATAGTTTCCACGGCTTCAGTCTGCTGTAAAACGAAAAGCGGATTTTTTTTGGTGTAGGAGATATAGGGATAAACATAAAAATTACTTGGCGGAATATAAATAGGAGACATCTCACGTATAATCCTTACGTAATGTTTATCGATTCCTATTTCTTCGGAAGTCTCCCGTATGGCGGTCTCTGCGAAGTCCTGATCCATTTCTTCACGTTTGCCTCCGGGTAGTGAGATCTGCCCACTGTGCCTGTCATGTTCATTGACGGTTGTTTGGATCAATGGGAAGTACCATTCGTTATTTTTGAGGTACATCAGGATGTTCACGGCTGCAAATTTGGGGTTTTTAGCTAAGATTTCATGGTAACTGAATACGGGACGGTAGGGTGGGGAAAATATTCCATGAGCATTTTCTCTGGGTAATTCCACGCTTTTAATTTTCCTCAATAAATCTTTTCCAAAGTTTTCCATACATCAAATTTAGTAATATATATTGAAGAATGTATACGTCTTAAGATTTAATTAACAGTCCTTGTAGAGCGGATCGGCGATGATGTTGCCGTATTTTCACGTAACTGATATTGATGATGTTGAGTACCGGAAACGGTGATGCTGATGGAATAATAAATTAGGTACTTCAGGAAACCGTAAGGGGTGATACCACAAAATATTTTATACGGTGATAATTGAAAACCAAATGCGGTGATTATCCAAAAACCAGATTCGGGGACAGATGGAAACAGCAAACGATGATTTTGAAAATTTACCCTCTTTCAGTGGTTTCTTGATTTGGTCTGGAATCTACCTTTGTAATCACTATTAACCAATTAATTTTTATCAAAATGAAAAACTTTATTACAAGTGTATTTACACTAATGACCATGAGTATCGCGTTTGCTCAATCTAACGTTGATGTAACAGCTCAAATCGGAAACATGAACACAGCTACTGTAGACCAAACTGGTTTAATGAACATGAACACCTTAACACAAGATGGTAATCTAAACACAGCCGACATCGATCAGATTGGTGCATTCAACAGTAATGATGCTGAAAGTATCGGAAACAGAAACTCTATAGATGTTGACCAAACCGGACTTGGCAACTCTAATGAAGTAAGTCAACAAGGAAACAGAAACTCTGCTTCAACTTGGCAGTTAGGTATCGGTAACTCAACAGAACAAACACAAATAGGAAACAGAAATGATGCTTCTTCTATTCAGATAGGAGTAGACAATACTGTAACTCAGTCTCAGGATGGAAGAAGAAACGAAGCTGCTGCTTTACAGATTGGTAGTGATAACCTTGCAGTACAGTCTCAGGATGGTAGAAGAAATAATGCTTCTATTACTCAGTTAGGGGATGACAACATCGCCGGGCAAGCACAAATCGGAAGAAGAAACGAAGCTACTGTATTACAGGTAGGTGATGACAACATAGCTTTACAATATCAAAATGGTAATGATAACAGCGCGTCACATACTCAAACAGGAGATGGTAACCTTGCTGTATCTGTACAAGTTGGTGATGATAACATGGCAACAGGATTACAGGTAGGTGACGATAATCAATTGTTCCAACTTCAATTCGGTGATGGAAACTCTGCAACTGACATGCAAATTGGTGATGACAACTATGCATGGGTAAGTCAAACAGGTGAATCACATGTTCATGTGGGAGCTCAAATCGGAAATGGCAACTCATTAACAGTTGTTCAGTCTAACTAAGATACATTGTAAATCTGAAATATACATGGGATAGGAGGGGCTTTATGCTTCTCCTATTTTGTTCCAGCGTGGTTTTGCCCATAAAATATACCCGGAAACCATGATTTTTAATTTGTACCCGATTGGTGTGTTTTTCCCCTTTACCCAATGACGTAACTTTAAATAAAAATTAATACCATGTTTAAATTGGGATGGAGTGTCATTGCACTTTTCATTTTCATCGTTGCGAAATCGCAGCAAGTAGATTGGAATAGGATCAATAGTAATAATGTACTTAGTGTTATTACCAGTCTGAATTCTGATCAGGCTATTTCATCTTCCCAAGTGCTCCAGATTGGTGATTTTAACAATGCAGATCTGTACCTGAATGCGAAAACTGATATTTCAGTAAGGCAACTGGGAGATTATAACAACTTATATTTTATCAATTCATTCGAAGAAAAATCAACAAAAGCAACCATTACCACACAAGGACACAACAATATTATTGATATTACGGGAAGCAACAGTATTTCCGATGGAATGAAAATAAATGTAAGAAGCGATAATATGACCATCTTCATGAGAAACTATTAAAAAAAACACAAGTGATGAAAAACTCATACTCCTTAATGTTTTGTGCAATATTTATCTTCTTGTCCGTACTCGGTTACGGACAGGAGGATAAAAAAATTCTCGCAAAAATTGAGAGTAAGGTAGTAGAAAATCAAGTCAGTTTAAGAGCTGTGGTTACCAATAATACCGCAATCTATCAGGAGTTGAATTATCTGCTGGTTTCCATTAAAAAAGGTAACGGAGGTAATCTTTCCAATAATAAGCAGGGCGGTAAGTTTTCCATTGATCCTAATGAGGTGAAGGTATTGTCCGAGATCAGTGTAAACCTTGAGAAAAAAGATGCACTCAAAGCATTCCTCTATATAAGAGATGAAGAAACTCAGAAACTGATCGCTAAGGACAGCCTTGAAATAAATAATGATTTGTTCAAAAAGAAAGTTGCCAAAGTGGAAGAAGATGTAGTATTTGAACTGAAAGGACTGACCATTGATGAAACCAAAAGCAAAGTAGGAAAAGATTTTTATGATCTTTTTTATATCCAATACAGCCAGCTTCCTGATAAAGGGAATTCTGCCATCACCATTTCAGAAATTCCGGTCAGGGGAGTCAGTGGACAGATAAACATTGAAATTGATGATAAAATAGTCTACAGTTTTATGACCAATCCCAGTGAAGATTACCTGAAAGAGCAATTAAGAAATACTTTAAGGTACATCAAAGAATTTAACACTAAGAAAAACCTTATAAAAAATGAATTCATCTACTAAAAACACTTACCATGAAACCTTTCTTTATTATCATGACTTTTGCTTTCGGGATATTCCTCGGAAAATCTCAGCAACTCGTCTATAAACCTGTGAATCCCGCCTTTGGGGGAGATACATTCAACTATCAGTGGCTGTTGAGCTCAGCCAATGCACAAAACCAGTTCGATGAAAAAAATGACCTTAGAAGTTTACTGGACGATATAGAAGGTATGGACAGCTTTGCTGAAAGTCTGAATCGTCAAATTCTAAGTGAGCTGTCACGGAAACTCTTCGAAGACCAGTTCGGTGAGGGCAGTCTTCAGCCCGGAAATTACCTTTTTGGATCACTATATCTTCAAGTTGTCACTACCTCACAGGGACTCATGATCAGTATTCTGGATACCAACACCGGCGAACAGTCTGAAATTGTGATTCCGAAATAAAAACTAAAACCAATCCAACCATGAGAGTCTATACTTACACCAGAATCTTTTTCTGTGCTATACTATTGGGTGTATTCCAGGCCTGTAGTACTTTATTCGGGTTGCCTTCCAATCCGGAGAAATCTACTATGGGAGAAAACACGCGCTATACCACGGAACTGAGAGAAATGCCTTTACCTAAAGAAAAAATAGTGATAGGCGTATACAAATTCAGGGATCAGACCGGGCAATACAAACCTTCCGAAAACGGGAACAACTGGAGTACGGCGGTTCCGCAGGGTACTACCACAATCCTTATCAAGGCCCTGGAAGACAGCCGATGGTTCATTCCTATTGAAAGAGAGAATATCGCCAATCTTTTGAATGAAAGACAGATTATCCGTTCCACAAGACAGGAATATCTGAAAGATGTCGACAAAAACAGCCAGTCTTTGCCACCACTTCTCTATGCAGGAATTCTGTTGGAGGGAGGTGTGATTTCCTATGACAGCAATATCATGACCGGAGGGATCGGCGCAAGATATTTCGGAATCGGCGCATCTACCCAATACAGACAGGACCGGATCACCGTTTATCTCCGTGCCGTTTCTACTTTAAATGGTGAAATTCTTAAAACAGTATACACGTCCAAAACGATCCTTTCTACCAGCGTGAACGGAAGTTTTTTCAGATATATTGATACTGAACGCCTTCTGGAAGCAGAAGTGGGACTCACCCAGAACGAGCCTGTACAACTTGCCGTAACAGAAGCTATAGAAAAAGCTGTTAAATCTCTGATTATTGAGGGAGTCAGAGATAAAATTTGGGGCAAATCTATAGACGACACGGCAAATTATCAGGCTCTTCTTGATGAGTACAGCAGAGAACAGTACCAAAATAAAACCAGAGTGATAGGGAATAAGTTTCCGGATGAGACGTACAGACCGAAGTTCTCCGTTTTTGGCAACATTGAAGCAGGTCAGGTTAAAAATGATTATGTGAATCCTAAAACCTTTATTGGTGGCAAGGTAGGGATGAAATATTTCCTAAGCCCTAATTTTAATCTGGAAGCCAATACCAATACCTTCACCATGGAGAACACGAATATCATCAAGAAAAGCTTTACAGCTGCAGAATTAAATGTAGAAATGCTTCTTTTCCCGAGATATAAGTTTAGTCCGTATGTTTACGGGGGTGCAGGAGTATTATGGTCTGACAACATGAACGCCCGATATAAAGCACAAGTGGGAGGCGGGATAGAATACATGATCGGAAAAAATATAGGGTTAAGAGCTTCTACCCAATATGATATAGGATTTAAGGATGATTGGGAAGGCGTAGTGAATGGTAAAAGAAAAGACCAGGTCGTACGATTTTCAATTGGACTCAATTTTTACATTGGAGGTAAAAAAGCTAACAAATAAAATTTAAACTATGAAAACTTTAATAAAAATTCTCAGCATATGTATCCTTTCCCTGTATTTATTTTCCTGCAGCGAAGATCTTGTAGATCAGGTTCAGACGGGAACACTAAAAGGAAAGGTAGTGAAAAGAGGGACCAATGAGCCCATTCCCAATGTGAAAATCTTTACTACACCTACTACCAATACGGTATTCAGTGGTACGGACGGGTCATTTGAAATTTCAGATATGCCTCTCGGAAATTATTCTGTGAAAGCAGAACTTTCTGGTTATTTAACTACTTTTCAGGGAGTGAATATCCAGAATGAGAAACAGGTGGTGACTGTGGTCTTTGAAATGGATGATGATACTTCCCTGAATTCTCCACCTTCAACACCGATATTGTTGAGTCCTACAGATAATTCCACAAATCATCCGCTGACTGTTGAGTTGACCTGGAGTGCTACTGATCCGGACACAGATGATGTTCTTACCTATAATTTAACGATTAAAAACGATCTCAATACTAATATTATTCAGGTAAACGACCTTACGACCAATCATTATACGCTTGCTGATCTTAAATACGGTGTAAGTTACTTCTGGCAGGTTTCTGTTTCAGACGGCATCCATGCGCCGGTAATGAGCGCGATCAATAAATTCACTACCAATGCAGTTCCTCTTAACCGTTATCATTATGTTCAGAAACAAAACGGAAATATGGTAATTATATCAAGTAATGAACTCGGTGTTAATTTTCAATACACAAGCTCTTCTTATAACAGCTGGAGACCAAGGAAAAATAATAATGCCGGCTTAATTGCTTTCCTTAGAACTGAAGGCGGAAGTGCTCATATTCATACGGCAAATCCTGATGGTTCCAATGTATTTAAAGTAACTACGGTTCCGGTAGCAGGCTTCAATAATCAGGAGTTGGATTTTTCCTGGAGTACAAACGGACAAGAGTTCCTGTATGCTAACTTCAATAAACTTTACAGAATCAACAAAGACGGAAGCGGTCTGAATCTGGTATATACAACTCCGGACGGAAGCATGATCTCCGAATGTGACTGGAGCTATGACGGAAGTAAAATTGCTTTGAAAACCAATGATTTCAATGGCTATAATACCAAAATATATGTTATTGATATGGCAGGAAATGTCCTGAAGACGGTTCTTTCGGGGCTTCCGGGAGCAAGCGGAGGGCTTAATTTCTCTGTTGATGGGCAACTTCTTCTGTACACTCGCGATATTTCGGGCTATCAGGACGGATCCGGAAACTACAGACAGCTTGATACCAATATTTTTATCTATAATCTTACCACCAATGCGGTATACAATGTTTCTTTAGAAAGTGAGAAACCGGCAGGAACCAACGATTTGGATCCGCGGTTTTCACCGAACAACGCACAGGTGATCCTTACGAATACTTCCAATGATAATATTTCCCAAAGAAATGTAGTTACCATTGATCTTAATGGTGCTATGACCGATTTAACAAGGACTACTCTTTTCAGCAATGCGGAAATGCCGGATTACGAGTAGTAAATTGGAAAGTGTGTTGAGTCAGATGAGAAGCCGCCTTTTTAAAAGCGGCTTCTTTTTTATTGTTCTGAAAAAAGCTGCCCCAATTTCTGAGACAGCTTCATACTTTATGGATAAAATAGATGATGTTTAGGGAGAATTAATCGATAATGTGGTTTTCGATGGCGTATTTTACGACACCTACGGAATTTTTCACATTTAATTTTAAGAGAATTCGTTTGCGGTGAGTTTCTACCGTGTTGATGCTTATGAAAAGCTTTTCAGAAATATCTTTGCTGCTTAGTCCTTCACAGATGAGTTTCAGGATTTCCATTTCGCGTTTGGTGAGTGGGTCTTTCACGTGTGTTTTTTGGAAGCTCTGGTCGTGGCTTATAAATTCGATCATTTTTTCTTTCGCATGATCGCAGATATAAATTTCGCCTGACAATAAGGATTGAATGGATTTTAAAAATTCATCATATCTGCTGTTTTTATCAAGATAACTTTTGATTCCTTTGTTGAAAAGTTTTCGTATATCTATTACATCATAATCATTTCCTATAACAATAATCTTGATGGCATTGTTCCTTGAAATGATATTCTCAACGGATTTGTAAATGTCTGTAAGAATAAGCATGTTCGAACTGATCATCAGGAACTCTGGAGGGTCGTCCTTGAGGATCAGTGAGAGTGCTTCTGGACAATTACAAACGTGGACGCTAGCGAAAATCTTACTCTGGTTAAGGAGTTTTGATAAGCCCTCCGTATACAGCAACGGCTCATCAAAGATAGTTAATCTTGGCTTCATCATGGTTAGTTTTAAGTATATAAAAATATAAAAAAAACCTGACATTTTGATAAAAATATGTAAAAAAATATGTTTTTTACTACAAAAAATTACAATAAAACTAAAATTTTATTAATTATTTAGTAAATAATTCTCCTTCTGTTGATTTTTAAATGAAATTATTGGAGTTAATTTGATTAATTGTTAGTGTTTAAAGGAGTTTTTGAGGTTTCTAGAATGTATTTATTTCAAGTGTGGTAGGGATATGGTCAACTGGGAAATTCATAGACTTGGCAATGAAACAAAATTGGTTTGCTTTATGATGAAGTTCTTTTGCTTTTTCGATCATTGATTTTTCAGCTACAATTACTTCGGGATGTAAAGTTACTTTTTTAAAATGACCACTTCCGTCAGGATTTTCAATCATGATTCCTGTGGCATTGTCGGTATATTCCATTACAATAACGCCTTCTTCGGAGCAAAAGTGAAGATACCAAAGCATGTGGCAGGAAGAAAGTGAAGCCAGGAGCAGTTCTTCAGGATTATATTTTGTTTTGTCCCCACGAAAAGCCGGGTCAGAAGAACCTTCAATCACTGGTTTGTTGTCTACAGAGATGGTGTGACTCCGTTCGTAACTGCGATAGCTGCTGGTTCCGGATCCTTTATTGCCTGTCCATTGGACGGTTGTTTTGTAATGATGTTCTTTGCTCATTTATTTATTTTAAAAGAAATTTTATAAATTTTACTTAAACCGTTTTCTCCTTCATTGATGTATTTCTGGAATTCTTCAATGTTTCTGAATTTCTTAGCTGACAGATTATTTCTTTTGCTGGTAAAATAGAGAATCTGGTTTTTTTCATCGTAAAAAGGACAATATTCCATATATTTGGTATTAATGGGAATGCCTAAATTTTCTGCTTTTTGCCATTTCCCATCCAGACTTTTTCGGGAAATATAAAGATCACCGCTTCCTTGTCCGCCTTTTTCATTGTATTTTGTAAGAAGAATGAAGCTTTCTTTTTTTGAAATAAAAGCATTGAATTCATAACCGCTGCTGTTCACATTCTCGTCTAATAACTGCGGAACTGAATATTTACCATTTTCCCATTTGCAAAAATAAATGTCATCTTTTCCTAATCCGGTCGGAGATTCCATCGTAAAGTACAGATTACCATTGTCTGCTAAAGTAGGGTAGAACTCATTCATCTCGGAATTTACAGGCTTTCCTAGATTTACAGGTTTTGACCATTCCGAATTTTTATCTTTTCGTTCAACGTACCAAATGTCAAAATCTTTTTTTTCTGTTTTAGACAGATCTAAAGGCTGGTCGGAAACAAAGTACAGTCGGGTTTCATTATGCGCTAAAAAAGGTTCTAAGTAAGAATAAGCATTGTTAAATGGGAGTAACATAGGTTCCGACCATGATTTCTTTTCCTTTCTGATATATGCAATCTGTGAAACCTCCTGATTGGGACTTTGTATGGTAAAATAGGCTTCTTCCCCATCTTCAGATATGGAAAAATCTCTTACGTTGAGAAACTTATTGAGTTTATTGTCGAATAGGGTAACCTCGCCTGAATGTTGTGCAAACATCAAAAAGGAAAGGCATAGGAATAAAAGTGTAAATTTAATTTTCATCATAGGTGTAAAAGTTATTTTAAGATGATAAATTTATTAAAATAGTCTTTAATATAATCAATAAAAAAACCTCCGGAAAGCCAGAGGTTAATATTTGTCAATTAGAATATCCGATCAATTCTTCTTTATTGGAATTGTATACCCTGTATTCTAAGTATTTAAAAGAATCCCTTGGGATGATGGTGACCCATTTTTTGTATTTCATGAACCATTTCATCTGGATGCTTTTGATTCCTTTGGTAAGATAAGCTTCCACGAAAGGATGTACATGCAGATAAAGCTTTCCTTTTTCTTTCTGCATGATGGTTCTGATGGTTTCACCCATTCTTTCCACGATAACGATCGGAGCTACGATTTCTCCGTCTTTGTTCGGGTTTTCCTCCTTAGTTTCGATCTGTTTTTCCGGACGGTTTCTTTGTCTGGTAATTTGTATCAGTCCGAATTTACTTGGAGGTAAGATTTTGTGACGGGCTTTGTCACGTTTCATTTCTTCTTTCAGATGTTCGTACAGTTCTTTTCTGTGCTCTGCGTTTGGCATATCAATGAAATCAATCACGATGATTCCACCCATATCACGAAGACGAAGCTGTCTTGCGATCTCGGTGGCTGCCATTTTATTGACTTTCAAAGCATGTTCTTTGTTGGCGGTATTTCCGGTTGTGATATTGTTTCCGGAGTTCACATCCACCACGTGCAATGCTTCTGTGTGTTCTATCACGAGGTAAGCTCCTTTAGAGCTTGGGATATTGACGTGTTTCCCGAAGCTTTGTTTAAGCTGTTTTTCTACATTATAGTATTCCAGAAGAGGAATATGGGAATCGTAGAACTGGACAATGTTTTTTCTTTCAGGGGCAATGATTTCCAGGTAATTTTTCATTTCACTCACCATCTGCTCATCATCACAAATGATGCTCACGAAATCCTGGTTGAAATTATCCCTTAAAATAGCCGAAGCTTTGTCTTCTTCGCTTAAAACTTTAGAAGGAACCTTATTTTTCTGAATATTCTTAAAAGTGCTTTCCCATTTCTGAATCAACTGATTCATGTCATTATGAAGGTCGGCTACTTTTTTTCCTTCCGCAACCGTTCTGATGATCACGCCGAAACCTTCGGGTTTGATACTTTCAATAAGGGTTCTCAGTCTTTCTTTTTCTTCGGAGCTTTTGATTTTTTTGGAAATGGAAACCTTATTGTCGAAAGGTATTAAAACCAGGAAACGTCCTGTTAAAGATATCTGAGTAGAAATTCTGGGTCCTTTGGTGGAGATAGGTTCCTTGGTGATCTGGAGCAGGACGAGATCATCTTTAGCGATGATTTTATCTACTGTCCCGTTCTTGTCAATTTCAGGTTGTATCTCAAAGTTTTTTAAGCTTGATGAGCTTTGCTTTTTGGAGATGGTGTCTTTCAGGAATTTTTTATAAGTAAGATATTGCGGTCCCAGATCCTGATAATGCAGAAATGCATCCTTGTCGTAGCCGATGTTTACAAAAGAGGCGTTGAGATTTGGGGCTAATTTTTTTACTCTTCCTATAAACAGATCTCCAACAGTGAAATCACTTTTGTCCTCTTCCTCATGAAGTTCACATAATCTTCCGTCTTCCAGCAGCGCAATCTTTGTACGTTCATCTTCATACGAAACTATTAGTTCTTTCTTCATTTTGTTATAAGATAAAATGGTTAAGATTATAGGAAATAGGCATAATTTTTCTCAATGAATGAGTCTTCAATTTAGGAATTACTAACTAATGTTGCAATACTGTAGAAAAAAAGAATGAAAATGTCTTATTTCCGGGAAATCTTAGATGGTTTCAAAACAAAATATAGTCGGTGAACTTTAACAAATAAAATCACCAACTATATTATTATATTGTAAATCTCAAGAAAAAGAGATTATTTCTTCTTGTGTCTGTTTGCTCTTCTTCTTTTCTTTCTCTTGTGAGTTGCAACCTTGTGTCTTTTTCTTTTCTTTCCGCTTGGCATAATTTTAATTTTTTAGTAACTAGTTAATATTCAGTTAATGTTTTATTTTACTGCAACTTTGGTTTTTACTTTCTCAACAAAAGATTTTGAAGGCTTGAAAGCAGGAATGTTGTGTGCAGGGATTTCAATTGCAGTGTTTTTAGAAATATTTCTTCCGGTTTTAGCTGCTCTAGTCTTAATGATAAAAGAACCAAAACCTCTTAGATAAACATTGTCTCCATTGTACATAGAAGTTCTGATCTCCTGCATAAAAGCTTCTACAACTTTCTGTGTTTCATTCTTTTCTGTTCCCAACTTATTTGAGATGGTGTTTACCAATTCTGCCTTTGTCATTTCCTTTTTTAATTTTAAATTTTAGGTGTGCAAATTTAGTTAAAAAAATTGAATATTAGCAAATTAGTGAGCAAATATTTTTTGTTAATCAATTGAAATTTTAATGTTTACTACATAATAACGAATCTTTACAGCTGTTTATTTCTTCAGGGAAATTGTTGTGCTTATTTATTATTATGTAAGAAAAATACTAATGTTCTTGTTTTTGTTTTAATTGTTTGATTATGAGTTGTTTGATTGTCGATTGTCAAATGTGCGACAAATATAAAAATAACTTTTTAGAATACAGGGCCTTCTGGATCAATTAAAAATCTCCGGTCAAAAAATGAAGCCAAAATTTCCTATTTTCTTATATTTGTTCATTATCAGAAAATATGGACGCAACACAAGATAAAAGACTCTTCCTTATTGATGCCTATGCGATGATCTTTAGAGGATATTATGCATTGATAAGGAATCCCAGACTTACCAGCAAAGGATTAGATACATCAGCTATTTTTGGTTTTACCAACTCTCTTATCGAATTGATCAGGAGGGAAAAGCCAACCCATTTAGCAGTCGTTTTTGATGTTGGACAGGCAAGTGTAAGAACTGAGGACTTTTCTGAGTACAAAGCCAACAGAAGCGAAACTCCGGAAGCTATTAAAATTGCGGTTCCATATATCCATAGAATTTTAGAAGCTATGCATATCCCGATCTTAGGAGTGGAAGGCTATGAAGCGGATGATGTGATCGGAACCATTGCCTGCAAAGCAGAAAAAGAAGGCTATACCACTTATATGGTAACTCCCGATAAAGATTTTGCACAGTTGGTAACAGATAAAATCAAGATCTATAAACCCGGATTAAAAGGCGGAGATATAGAAATTTTGGGAGTAGAAGAAGTAAAAGCCAAATACGAGATCGAAGACCCTAAACAGGTAATCGATTTTCTGGCGATGATGGGAGATGCGGTGGATAATATTCCCGGACTGGAAGGTGTAGGTGAGAAAACCGCCATGAAATTCCTGAAAGAATTCGGAAACATAGAGAACCTTTTAGCCAATACCCATCAGTTAAAAGGTAAACTCAAAGAAAAAGTGGAAGCTTCTGCCGAACGCGGGATTTTATCAAAAAAATTAGCAACCATTATCTGTGATGCACCGATAGAATTCCATCAGGAGCAATATGATCTTGAAACTCCGGATTTCGAAAAAGTAAGAGAAGTTTTCGAGGAAATTGAATTCAGGAGATTGTATGAAAACCTCTACCGTGCATTTGCTCCAGCAGAAACTGTGGTCGTAAGTCAGGTAGAAGTGGTTCAGTCGACGGAGGGAGCACAGGTGAAAAGTCAGGTTACCCAACTCGATCTTTTTGCCAACTTTGAAGAACTGGATCAGGCAACATCCACAAAATCAACCATTCAGCAGAATGATCATTTGTATCAGTTTGTAAATAATCCCAAAGCACAGAAGATCTTAGTAGACAATCTTTTAAAACAAAAAACTGTTTGCTTTGATACGGAAACCACTTCACTCAACGAAATGGAAGCTGAACTGGTAGGAATGAGTTTCTCCTACAAAAAAGGACTCGCGTATTATATTCCTTTATCCGAAGATCAGGGAGAAGTTTTGCAAACGCTAGAGATTTTCAGACCATTTTTTGAGAAAGAAGATATTTTGAAGATCGCCCATAATCTTAAATTCGATTATAAGATCCTTAAACGATACGGAATAACGGTAAAAGGAGCCATGTTTGATACAATGATCGCCCATTACCTCTTGAATCCGGATGGAAGACACGGAATGGATTATCTTTCTGAAATGTATCTGAACTACAAACCTGTTTCCATCGAAACCATTATAGGAAAAAAAGGAAAAAATCAGGGCAATTTCAGAGATGCAGATCTGAGAACACAGACCGATTATGCTGCGGAAGATGCAGATGTAACTTTACAGTTATACGAATTGTTTGCACCGCAACTGAAAAAAGAAGGTCTGGAAGATCTGTTCTACAAAATAGAAATGCCATTGATGGAAGTTTTAGCTAAGATGGAATTAGCCGGAATTTCTCTCGATGAAAAATGGCTTTCACAGGAAAGTAAAGATCTGGAAAACGATCTGAAGCAGCTAGAAACCAAGATTTTTGAACTTTCAGGAGAAGAATTCAATATGAACTCACCGAGACAGTTGGGTGAAGTTTTGTTTGAAAAACTACAGCTGGACCCGAAAGCGAAAAAAACAAAAACGGGACAATATGCAACCTCGGAAGATGTATTGCAGAAATTAGCTTCCAAACATGAGATCATTCAGCATATCCTTGAATACAGAACCTATCAGAAATTAAAATCAACCTATGTAGATGCGTTGCCGTCGCAGATCGATAAAGAAGACAACCGTGTTCATACCAATTTTTCGCAGACAACGGCTGCAACAGGACGTTTGGCAAGCGTAAATCCTAATCTTCAGAATATCCCGATCAGGACTTTAAGAGGGCAGCAAATTCGTGGTGCTTTTGTTTCAGGAGAAGGAAAGAAGATCATTTCTGCCGATTATTCCCAGATCGAACTACGGCTCATCGCTGAAATATCGGGAGAAGAAAATATGATCAGAGCTTTCCAAAATGGGGAGGATATTCACGCTTCTACAGCGGCTAAATTATTCAAAGTTCCTTTGGAAGAAGTTTCCAAAACGCAGAGAAGTCAGGCGAAAACGGTGAACTTCGGGATCATTTACGGTCAGGGAGCATTCGGATTGGCAGAACAGACCGGACTTTCCAGAACAGAAGCGAAGCAAATGATCGATGCCTATTTTGCCACTTATCCGAAATTAAAGGAATATATGGCGGAACAGGTGAACAAAGCCCGTCAATTGGGTTATGTGGAAACTTTATTGGGAAGGAAACGTCATCTGAAAGATATTAATTCCGGAAACTTTGTAGTAAAAGGACATGCGGAAAGGAATGCTGTGAATGCTCCGATTCAGGGAAGTGCGGCGGATATCATAAAAATTGCCATGATCAAGATCGATCATGAGTTGGAGATCCAAAACTTAGAAACAAAAATGCTTCTTCAGGTGCATGACGAATTGGTTTTCGAGGCTCCGATAGAAGAAGTGGAAGCAGCTTCAAAACTCATCAAAACCGAAATGGAAAGTGCGATGAAAACCCAGGTTCCGTTATTGGTGGAAGTTGGAGTGGGAAATAACTGGCTTGAAGCGCATTGATATTGATAAAAATAATTATACAAACGGATAGCTTTTAAGTTATCCGTTTTTATGAGTTTTGTAAGCCTGAAACAAAATAAATTAATATTTAACCTGAGTTCGGGATAAGGTGTATTTTAAATAATTGATTTTCAAAATAAAATTATTTTATCGCAAAGAGAAACAAAAAAATGTTTATTTTTGAAACGCTTTTTGAGTTAAACAATGCTACCTCGTTTATCAAAGTAATACAAGAATTTGTATTACTTTGATAAGTTTCACGCCTTTGTATATATTAAATTTTTTAAAAACAATGTGATTAATACTTTTGTTTAGCTTTGCGTGGTATACAAGCTTATCCCGAACTCAGTTATTTAAAAAAATCCTGAAAAGAAGCTACAGAGAAAATTCATAATTCTTTATACTTACATCTTTTCTAAAATTCATACTCAATTCCTCCAACATACATTAAAGAGAAAGAATCGTTTTCTACAGAAGTTGGTTTGGCAATTTGTCCCTGATTGAGAAATATCAAAGAATTGATATCAAAATCAATATTAATTTCATTGATCCGGTTGATTAAAATAGGAAGCCACTGTTCAGCGAAAGAATAGGCTGCAAATTTTTCGTAAATGGTTCTGTTTCCGCCTTCAAAGCCATATTCTACAAAATCGTGATCGAGCCAGACCGTTTCCTGGGATTCTGCAAATTTTGAAATGTAGGTGTCGTCAGATTCTTCTTCCGTATAGAATTCTTCATTCTCTTCCACAAATTGATAAAAATCATCTTCACTGTTGAAATTTCCTACCCAAAAATCTAATGTTCCTGTATTCATAATGCTGTATTTTGTCTCAAGTTGGTTGAAGAGACGGTGAAACGCAAATTTAAGTAATTGAAAACAGAAATGAGAATCTCAAAAGCTTTTAGTTGAGCCTTTTTCCCAATTCACTTTCTCTGATTGTCTTCTCCAGTCTGGAAAGCCTTGTTTTTTCCTGCTTCGCACTCATGATCCAATGAATCATCACTTTTTTATAAGAAGGAGCCTGTTTTTCAAAAAAATCCCATGCGGTTTTATTGGCTTTAAACTGCTTTTCATAGGAAGGGTCCAGTTTTGG
>JAFAAJ010000319.1 GCA_023426625.1 Bacteroidota bacterium | reverse complement strand
GTTCAATGGAAAGACGTATACTTCTGTTTTTATCAGTAATAATGGATTTATTACGTTTGGGAAACCTGCTGCTGCGGCAACATATACAGGACTTTCAACGAATTCATCGGGGGTAAACCTTGTGGAAGGAGTTATTGCCGGATTTGCGGCAAACCTTGTGAATGCCAATACTACAACTTCTGAGATCGCTTATCAGACGATAGGTACTAAATTCATTGTTCAGTTTACGGATCTTAAAGTGAGTGGAGGTTCTTCGACTCAACTTCTGAACTTTCAGATTCAATTAGACTCTTCAAATAATTCGATTGCGATTATATATGGAAATTGTGTTTCCGGAACTTCAACAGCAACAGGTCAGGTTGGAGTAAGAGGTGCAGATGGTCGGGGAGATGTGAACAACAGAACAGGAACTAACTGGACATCTACTAATACGGGTACTGCTAACACGTCTAACTGTACTTTAGGAACATCAAACGGAGCAACTGTTCCGGCGAGTGGGCTGACTTTCTTATATTCTCCGGGAACTTGGATCGCAGCACCTACTACATATGCTACTTTACCATTTAATGAAGATTTCTCAACATGGGCTAACGGAAATTCAACAGCTGATCTTCCGAATGCTACTTATTGGAGATCTTGGCCTTCAAGAGGAAATAATAGCTGGAGACAAAATGATATTGCTACGGGAAGTGTAGGGTTTACAAGTGCTTCAGGATGGGAAAATAATACTGAAGGTACAGCAACTACTATTTCATCTCCTGCGGTGGCACCTACGGCAAGATTCCATTCTTATTATGCCAGCTCGGGACTTACTGGGAATATGGATCTTTATGTTGATCTTTCCACAGGTGGAGCAGGTGTGAGAATTCTTTCTTTTGATTATAGAAATTCGAGCGGAAGTGATAAGTTGGATATATTGTTATCGACAGACGGAGGGGGTACTTTCTCAAATGTTGGAACAGTAACGACAAATTCAGCTTGGACAAGACCATCTTTTGTGCTTAACTCTAACGCAGCTAATGCTGTTGTAAGATTAGCGGCAACTTCTGATTATGGTAGTACTGATATTTTTGTAGATAATTTAAGCATTGAAGTTTCTACGGTTACTCCTGCTTGTACAACGATTTCTGCACCTGCTAATGCTGCTACAGGAGTTTCTCTTACGCCGGATATCACATGGGCTGCTTCTTCAGGAGCTTCTTCTTATAAAATAAATATCGGAACAACACCTGGAGGTACTGATGTAATGAATAGTGTGGATGTAGGTAATGTTACTACATATTCTGTTCCTGCGGGATCTCAACTGTTGTATGGACAGTCTTATTATGTTACAGTTTTGCCATCAAATGCTAATGGAACTGCTACTGGATGTACTGAAATTTCCTTTACAACTAAAAACATTGGTTGTCCTGTTGTGAGTGCTCCTGCTGTAAGTGCGACTAATGTATCTTTAACTCCTACTATTACTTGGGCGACAGTTACTGATGCGGTAGGATATAAATTAACGGTAGGGACTACTGCAGGTGGTTCCGATGTGTTGAATAACATTGATTTAGGAAATGTTACAACATATACATTCTCAACAGCACTGAATAACAGTACAAGTTATTATTATGTGGTAAATGCTTATACTGCTAATAATACTTCAGTATCTTGTACGGAAAGAGTATTTACTACTGTTTGTCAGCCATACAATGCTCCATATACTGAGAGTTTTGACACAACATCTACTGGTTCAACTTCAAATACAAATGCGCCTACTTGTTGGTCGTACTTGGAGACATCAGGATCTGCCGGATATGGATATGTGTCTTCTACTTCACCAGCTTCTTCGCCAAATTGTTTCTATTTATATAATTCATCAGCAACTTCAGGAAATATCATGTTGGTGTCTCCACAAACCAATAATTTATCTGATGGAACTAAGCGTGTGAAATTTATGGCTAAAGGAAGTAGTAATTCTTATACATTGCAAGTGGGAACACTTTCTGATCCTACAAACCCTGCGACTTTCTCTGTTATTGGTAGCTCAATTACGCTTACTAATTCCTGGGCTCAGTATATCGTGGATATACCTGTGGGAACTGATTTGAATTTAGCCTTCAGACACGGTTTAGGAGGTACTTACAGAAGTATCTATATTGATGATGTTACAGTGGAAAGTATTCCTGCTTGTGTTGAGCCTACCGGAATTACAGTTGCATCTATAACATACAAAGCGGCTACTGTTTCATGGACAGCATCTTCATCTGCTCCGTCTGGAAATTATGATCTTTTTGTAAGTACAACAAATACGGCTCCGGCTCCGGGTGCAACACCAACTGTGAGTAATGTAACGAGTCCTTATACATTGACTCCACTAACTCCTTCAACTTCATATTATGTTTGGGTGAGATCTAATTGCGGAACGTCTACCAGCGATTGGGCTCCGGCGCCTGCCTTTGCAACTTCATCATTCTGTCCGAGCGTTACTGCACCAGCTGCCAATGCTGCGAACGTTTCATTGACGCCTACTATTACATGGTCGGCTGCAAGTGGAGCTACAGGGTATAAGATTACAATGGGAACTACGCCGGGTGGTACAGATATACTCGATAACGTAGATGTGGGTAATGTTACAACATATACTCTTGCAACTCCTTTGAATAATAGTACGTCTTACTTCTATACAGTAAATGCTTATGATGCTGAAGTAAGCTCTCAGTCTTGTACTGTAAGAGTTATTAATACGATTTGTACGCCAATTACACCTTCTTATACTAATAGCTTTAATGCACATCCGGGTGCTTGTTGGGCAAATGCTTCGGGAGGAACTCCTGCTACAGGATCTACGGGAACAACTTCTTACTGGACTGAAGATGGATTCTTAAATAATGGTACTACAGGAGCTGTAAAATATAATTCATATTCTACAGGGAGAGCTGGTTGGTTAAAGACTCCGATATTCGATCTTTCTGCAGGAGGATATAGAGTGAAATTTAATTATGGGCTTACTGAGTATGGAGAAACAACTCCGGACGCACTGGGTTCTGATGATGTGATTCATTTCCTTGTATCGCAGGATGGGGGAACAACTTGGACAATTCTGCAAACGTGGGATGCTGCTAATTCACCTTCAAATGCATCTAATAACTACAGTCTTGATTTGACATCATACACTTCAGCTAATACAATGTTTGCTTTCTACGGAAATGATGGTTCAGTTAATGATGATAATGATGTGGATTTCTTCGTAGATAACTTTATAGTTGAACCTATGTCTACAATGGGAACTTCTGATATTGCTAAAAAGAATGATATTAAAGTTTATCCGAATCCATTCGTTGATAATCTGAATATTTCTGATATAGCAAATGTGAAATCTGTTAATGTAATGGATGTTGCGGGTAGATTGGTGAAAACTATTGAAACTCCTGGTTCAGTTCTTTATTTAGGAGAATTAAAAACAGGAATGTATTTAGTAGTATTAATTATGAAAGACGGTTCAAAACAAACTGTTAAAGTAATTAAAAAATAAATTTTAATAATTTATAATAGATAGCGGCTAAAATTTTTAGCCGCTATTTTATTTTACAGAATTATTTTTTATATCAGATTTAGAAGGGTTTATATTTTTTCATTACTGGATATTCGGCTTAAAACAATTGTATTCATTGAGGTAAGGAATTTTAATTCAATTATTGATGAATTAAAATTTATAATTATTTATTATTTTTAATTTATTAAAAATAGATTTTATTTATAATATTTTTAATTTATCTTAATAATTATTAAATTTATCTTAAATTACATTTAATCGAACCTAATTTTTTACTGCAATGAAAAAACTATTATTCTTTATTCTGACGGTGCCCTGTTTGGGATATGGACAGTGGACTGAAAACTTTGATGCCGGCACAACAATGCCTGCCGGTTGGGCTGTAGTTAATAACGGTGGTGCTAATGGTTGGGAGTTTGGAGCTCCTGCATCCGGTTCGGCACAATCGGGAAATAATGTAGCTACTTTAACCTATAATGCAACCGCTCATGATGATTATCTGATTACGAAAGCAATTACAGTAACAGCAGGTGTGAGTGATAGGATTTCTTTCTATATAAAATCCAGAAGTTCTAGTTATCTTGAAGATTATGAGGTTTTATTATCTACTACCGATCAGACTGCTGGAGCTTTTACCACTGTACTTCAGGCGACTGAAAACGCACCTGCAGCATGGACGCAAAAAACCTTTAGCTTGTCTTCGTATGTAGGGCAAACCGTATATGTAGCAATTCATGCTACAGATACAGATCAATGGCAGCTTTATGCGGATACCTTTGTGGTCGATTCTGCACCTACTACGCCTCCGGCTTGTACTGCTTTTACATCTCCTGCCAATGGAGCTACAGGTGTAAACTCTGATGGGGTACTGGCATGGAATTCAGCAGCCGGGGCTACCGGATATAAAATTAAAGTAGGAACAACCAGCGGAGGAACTGATGTAGTGAACAATGTGGATGTAGGTAATGTAACTACCTATAACATTACAGGAAACCTAAATCCGGGAACGATGTATTATGCTACAGTTACTCCGTATAATGCAATAGGAGATGCTGTGGGATGTAATGAGATTTCCTTTACTACAATGTCTGCACCTGCAAATGATGATTGCTCGGGAGCTATACCATTAACAGTAAATCCTGATCTGAATTGCGGTTCGGTAACAGCAGGTAATACATTAGGAGCAACACAGTCTATGGCAGCGTCACCATGTTCCGGAAACCCTGATGATGATATCTGGTATTCTTTTGTGGCGACTTCCACTTCACATGTGGTGACCTTATCAAATGTTGTTTCTACCGGAACTAATACTTCAACAGATACTTATTTTCAGGTGTTGAGCGGATCTTGTGGAAGTTTGGTAAGCGTTTTATGTAGTGATCCATCAACAGGAACTGTAACTGGTTTAACACCGGGAAATACTTATTATATAAGAGTTTACAGCTATTCAGGAGCAGGATATAATCAGAGCTTTGATATTTGTGTAGGAACAATACCTCCTCCTCCGGCAAATGATGATTGTGCCAATGCTATTTCTTTAACGGTGAATCCGGATCTTAACTGTGGTTCTGTAACAGCTGGTCACACTGCAGGAGCAACCCAATCTATGGCGGCTACACCATGTTTTGGTACTCCGGATGACGACGTTTGGTATTCTTTTGTGGCTACATCTACTTCACATGCGATATTGCTTTCAAATGTTACAAACTCAACCGATATGTACTTCCAGGTATTAAGCGGAGCATGTGGTTCATTAACAAGTGTGGTTTGCTCAGATCCAAATTCAACTACTCTGACAGGTTTAACAGTTGGTAATACTTATTATATAAGAGTTTATACATACGGAAGTGGAAATTATGCCGGATTCAATATCTGTGTTGGAACACCTCCGCCACCACCGGCTAATGATGAATGTGCAGGTGCAGTAGCATTAACTGTAGGTACAAGTTTCGCTTCCAATGTGATAACAGGAACAAACGCTGGAGCAACTTCCAATGTTACCTCTACGTGTGCAACGTCAAGTTCTGTGAATAATGTTTGGTATTCAGCGGTAGTTCCGGCTTCAGGGAATATAACTTTTGAAACAGCTGCAGCATCTGGATCTCCGTTTACGGACAGTATTTTAGCGGTTTATCAAGGTAGTTGCGGATCCTTAACGTTGATTACATGTAATGATGATATAACATCAGGTTCGAATCTTTTCTCTAGAGTGGAACTTACAGGCAGAACTCCGGGAGAAGTTATTTATGCAAGTGTGTGGAGATATACTTCAGCAGGAGGTGACGGACCTGTTCAGATTTCTGCTTATGATTCATCTTCTTTAGGAACCAATGAGATTACTGAAACTAAAAAAGGTATTCAGGTATATCCGAACCCATTTGCTGATGTGCTGAATATTTCAGATGTGTCTAATGTAAGATCAGTTTCAATTATGGATGTTGCAGGAAGAGTAGTGAAAACGATTGAAAGTCCTGGTTCTGCTCTTCATTTAGGAGAATTGAAATCAGGCATATATTTAGTGGTACTGAATCTGAAAGATGGCTCAAAACAGACGGTTAAAGCGATCAGAAAATAAACATTAAAATTTTAATTATAAAATAGAGGCTAATTAATTAGTCTCTATTTTTTTTCAATAATTGTTGAATTTTTGTTTAGGAATTGTGAAATTTATTATTAAATTAGTTTGAAAATAAAAAATATTTAATATGAAAAAAATTCTACTGACAGGCTTTTTTAGCTTGGGAATTGGTTTATCAGCTCAAACGTATTGCACCCCTGAATTCGCAAGCGGATGTGATGATGGAGATCAGATCGATAGTTTTGAGATTCCAAGTGCAGGTTTCAGTCATTTAAACACCGGATGTTCTACTGGAGCTTATGGTGACTTTACTGCTCAGACAATTAACCTGAATGCCGGACTCAATTATCCTTTTTCGGTAACTCACAATTATGAAAGCCAGAATATTCGTATCTGGATAGATTTTAATAATGACGGTACTTTTGATGATGCTGCTCCTGAACTTGTAGCGGAAGCCAGTAGTGTGACGACTTCTGGAGTTACAGTTACTGATGGTATAATAATAATACCAGTGACGGTGACCTCCGGAACTTACAGGATGAGGGTAGGAGACCGTTACTCCAGTCAGCCAGAACCTTGTAATATGTATGGGTACGGTGAGGCTCATGATTATACCGTGAATATAGGCGCAGCTCCAAGTTGCGTGGCACCAAGTAATCTGGCTGTAAATAATATTTTAGCTTACTCCGCTGAATTAGCATGGGTAGCTTCTCAAAGTACAATTGGGGTAGGATATGAATACTATCGTTCAACCTCAAGCACACTACCTACAGCATCTACAACGCCAACGGGAAGTGTAGGAACTTCAGCTACCTCTGTTCTGTTATCAGGATTACAGCCCGCAACAACTTATTATGTTTGGGTGAGATCTGCATGTACGGCTACAGAGAACAGTCAATGGTCAGCAGGAACCAGCTTTACAACAGCGTGTGCTTCTGTAGTTCCTTCCTATACCAATGATTTTTCAACCTTTATGCCTTTGTGCTGGGAGCAGCAATCAGGTGGGTCGCCTACCTCTCCTCCGACAGACAATATCGAGTATTGGTATGAAAGCGGTTTCCTGAATTCAGGATATACAGGATCGGCAGTGATCAATTTATACAGTTCAGATAGAGCAGGATGGTTAAAAACAGTGCCGTTTGATCTTTCAGCAGGAGGATATCAGGTTAAATTTGATTACGGTATGACAGAGTATTATGGAACGGATCCGTCCGCGATGGGCTCTGATGATGTGATACATTTCCTTGTTTCCAGTGATGGTGGGAATACATGGACGATTTTACAGACATGGGAAGCTTCGAATGCGCCTTCCAATACTACCACGCAGTTCTCTTATAATCTGTCGGCTTATACAGGAGCCAATACTATTTTTGCTTTCTATGGAACAGATGGAACGGTAAATGATCCTGAAGATTATGAGTTCTTTGTAGATAATTTCATTGTAGAACAGGCTCAGTTATCAACTGTGGAAACCGCTGGTGTTAAAAACACAATTAAGGCATATCCAAACCCGTTCACAGACGTACTGAATATTTCAGATAGCGGAAACGTAAAATCTGTTATGATTACAGATACGGTAGGACGATTGGTAAAAACAATTGATAATCCGGGATCTGCACTTCATTTAGGGGATTTAAGAGCAGGAATGTATTTTGTAACTCTTAAAATGAAAGACAATTCTCAGCAGACCATTAAGGCAATTAAGAAATAATTATAATTCAATTCTAAACAATAAAAAAGACGGCTAAATTAAAGCCGTCTTTTTATTTATCTGGTGGTACAGGCTGTAAATCTCCTGTGTTTAAATTACTGAATACGCCAGGGAAAAAAGTGACCAATATGAAGTAAATAATGACCATTAATACGATCAAAGAGAATAAAATAACGACCAGACTGTTGGGTCTGTTTTTCTTTTTTGGTTCCATGATTTTGTGGTATTTGGTTAATAGATTAACATTGATAGTTAATACTAAGCTAATTTCTTGCCACATTGCTTACAATATCTCGCATCATCATCAATATCCTCATTTCCGCATCGGTCGCAAACCTTTTCCAGATTCTGCCTTTTATTTCTCATTTCGGCAGTTACAATTCCCGTAGGAACAGCAATAATGGAATAACCGGCTAACATCAGTATGACCGCAAAAAATTTCCCTAATGGAGTTATCGGGGAAACATCACCATATCCTACAGTGGTAACGGTAACCACAGCCCAGTAAATAGATTGCGGAATACTTTCAAATCCTGGTCTTCCACCTTCCACCATGAACATCATAGAACCTATGATTATGGAGAAAATTATTAGGAAAAGGAGAAAAATATATATTTTTCTGGAACTGTTTTTTAAAGCTCTTACGATGAGATACCCGTCATTCATAAAGTCGAGAAGATTAAAGATTCTGAAGATCCTAAGCATTCTCAGCATTCTGAATATCAGGAAATATTTGGTAACAGGAAAAAATAAACTTAAATAAAAAGGAACCAACGACAGGAAATCTATAATGCCGAAGAAGCTGAAAATATAATGTTTCTTGTTTTTAACGACAGTGATACGCGTTAAATACTCCCCGGTAAAAAATAGAGAAATGATCCATTCAAGGATTAAAAAAGCGTAATGGAACTTGGCATCAAGCTTAGGAACACTTTCCATCATAATGATGAATGTGCTGGTAAGAATCAGCGATAACAGGATAATATCGAATAACTTACCGAGTCTTGTATCCGAACGGTAGATGATTCGGTATAAATATTTTTTCCAGAATGCGTCTTCGGGAACAAGATTATGTTCTCTTTCCATTGCAGCGTTTTTTTTAAATTAACAAAATATCCCTATTTTAGTAGCAAACATACAGAATAAAATGACAATAGCTGAAGTAATTTCAAAAATAGAAAACCATATTCCGATACAACAGGCCGAAGATTTTGATAATGTGGGACTTCTGTGCGGGGTTCCGGACCGAAGTGTAAATGGGATTCTGGTTTGCCATGATGCGTTGGAAAATGTTGTAGAAGAAGCCATTCAGAAAGGTTGTAATCTTATTGTATGTTTCCATTCGATCATTTTTTCAGGATTAAAATCTCTTACAGGGAAAAATTATGTTGAAAGGGCAGTTTTAAAAGCTATTGAAAACAAAATTGCCATTTATGCCATTCATACGGCATTTGATAATGATTTCTTTGGAGTGAATGCGGGGATTTGTCAGCAATTAGGATTAAAAGAACTTAAAATCCTTCAACCCAAGAAAAATAATTTAAAACAGCTTACCGTTTATGTTCCTAAAGACTATTCCGACAAAATAAAAGAAGCCCTTTTTTCAGCAGGAGCAGGAAATATAGGCTTTTATGATGAATGCAGCTTCAGTATAGCCGGAAATGGAACTTTCAGACCTGTTGAAGGTTCAAATCCGTTTTCAGGACAGCGGAATATCCGTGAAAATGCTGATGAAAATATGATCTCCGTAATTTTCGAAGGCTATAAACAGGGAAAAATCATTTCTGCTGTGAAATCTGCGCATCCTTACGAAGAAGTGGCTTATCAGATCTACAACCTGGACAATGAGAATCAATATGCGGGATTGGGAATGTATGGTGAACTGGAAAAGGAGATGGAGGAAAGGGATTTTCTGAGAATGGTGAAAGAAAAATTCAATCTGGAAGTCATCAAACATTCTGCTTTCAATAACAAAAAAATCAAAAGAGTAGGCGTTTTGGGAGGTTCCGGCGCAAGTGGGATCAAATCTGCCTTATCTAAGAAATGTGATGCCTATCTTACAGGTGATATCTAATACCACGATTATTTTTTAGCAGAATCCCGAATGTTGATTTGTGATATAGGGCATTATGAGTCAGAACAATTTGTTGCTCAACAATTATTTGAAATTTTGTCACAAAATTTTAGTACATTTGCAATCTCAAAATCTAACGAAAAAACAAACCCAGTAAATTATTTCCTTTAGATATGGCAAAAACCAACGATATTTCAGTTGAAGAGAAGTTAAGAGCTTTATACGATTTACAAATCATAGATTCAAGATTGGATGAGATCCGAAATACAAGAGGAGAATTGCCAATTGAGGTTGAAGATCTTGAAATCGAGATCGAAGGGCTAGAGAAAAGAGCTGAGAAATTTCATGCAGATATCAAAGATCAGGACGACCAGATCAAAACAAAGCATGAAGTGATCAACCATGCGAAAACTTTAATTGAAAAATACAAATCTCAACAGGATAATGTAAGAAACAATAAAGAGTTTGAAGCATTAGGAAAAGAAATTGAATATCAGGAACTTGAAATTCAGCTAGCGGAAAAAAGAATCAAAGAATTCGGGGCTAAAATTGCACACAAAAACGAAACTTTGAATGACCTTACTGCTAAAATCAATGAGCTGAAAAGCCACTTGAAATTTAAAAAGGATGAATTGGAAGGTCTTATCGCTGAAACCCAAAAAGAAGAAGAATATTTAATAGAGAAATCTAAAGAATTTGCTTCTAAAATAGATGACAGATTATTGGCTTCTTACAACAGAATCAGAACTAACTCTATCAATGGCTTAGCGGTTGTAGGATTAGAAAGAGGAGCTCCAAAAGGGTCATTCTTTACAATTCCGCCTCAAAAGCAAATGGAAATTGCTCAGAGAAAGAAAATCATTATCGATGAACATTCAGGGAAAATCCTTGTAGATGATGAATTGGTAATGGAAGAAACTGAAAAAATGAAATCTGTGATTAAATTTTAATTTTTAATTACAATTTTTAAAATATAAGCTGTCTCGTTTGAGGCAGCTTTTTTATGGTAAAGAAATAAAAAAAACGCTTCATTTGAAGCGTTTTTTCTTATTCCTGATGACCGTACATTGCATTATAAAGATCAATGAACTTTTCTTTGATCGCTTTTCTTTTCAGCTTTAGAGTAGGCGTGAGAAGTCCGGTATCGATTCCCCATACTTCCGGTGTCAATTCGATCTTTTTGATCCTTTCCCAGTTTCCGAGGTTCTCGTTGATTCCTTCGATCTCTTTTTCTATCCTTTGTTTCAGCTCCGGGCTTTTTGCTATTTCCTGTGGAGTGGAACCGATGTTCAGGTTGTTTCGCATTGCCCAGCTTTTAGCAAATTCAAAATCAGGCTGAACCAATGCACACGGCATTTTTTCACCGTCACCCACTACCATAATCTGCTCAATGAATTTAGAAGCTTTGGCTAAGTTCTCTATCGTTTGTGGAGCAATATATTTTCCTCCGGATGTTTTGAACATTTCTTTTTTACGGTCGGTGATCTGCAAGAATCCGTCACTGTCGATATGTCCTATATCACCGGTTTTGAAATAACCATCTTCCGTGAATACTTCCTGAGTCATTTCCTCATTTTTGAAATACCCTTTGAATACAGATGGTCCTTTTACCGTGATTTCACCATCTTCCTGTATTTTTACACTCAGGTTATCCAAAGGTAAGCCAACGGTTCCTATTTTCATTTTATCAAAACTATTCACGGAAATCACCGGAGAAGTTTCCGTTAATCCATACCCTTCCAAAATAGGAATTCCAGCGTTTTGGAACAGCAAATTCAGTCTTGGTGATAAAGCGGCAGAACCGGAAACCAAAGTGATGATCTCGCCCCCTAAACCTTCTCTCCATTTGGAAAAAACAAGTTTGTCAGCAATCAGTTCCTGAATACCGGATGGTTTTGATACTTCTTTCTTTTTGCCGAGCAGATTCAAAGCCCAGAAGAAGATTTTTGATTTCAGACCTCCTGCAGAAGAACCTGTATTGTAGATTTTATCGTAGACTTTTTCCACTAGTCTTGGAACAACGCTCATGTAATGAGGTTTTACCTCTTTTACGTTTTCTCCCATTTTTTCGATGCTCTCAGCGAAATATACAGAGAAACCGTTGTATTGGAACAAATAGAAGAGCATTCTTTCGAAGATATGACAGATCGGGAGGAAACTCAGAACTCTTGTCTCTTTATAATCCAATCCTTTTTTTCTTGGAATTCTTGGAAGGGAACCTAAAACATTGGAAACAATATTGTGATGAGTAAGCATTACTCCTTTAGGTTTTCCTGTAGTTCCTGAGGTGTAGATGATTGTGGCAAGATCTTCCGGATTAATGGTTTTCGCAATATCTTCTACTTCAATTTGAGTGGAATCGTCCTCTCCCAAGTCCAGAATTTCCCTCCAGTTGGCTGCTCCGGTTATATTGTCAAAAGTGAAAATGCCTTGTAAGGAAGGGATATTGTGTTTCACTTTCATTACTTTGCTCAGTAAGTCTTTATCAGATACAAAACAATATTTTATTTCGGCATTATTGAAGATAAACTCATAGTCTTCAGGAGAAATACTCGGATATACAGGCACAGAAACCACTCCGATTTGGGATAATCCTAGATCCATGATAGCCCATTCTGTACGGGAATTGGTGGTGATCAGCGCAATCTTATCCCCTGGTTTTATACCAAGTTTCAATAAGCCTCTTGAGATCTTATTTCCTTCATTGATAAACTCCTGTGTAGAAGTTTTTTTCCATTCTCCATGATATTTTGTTACAAACATATCATTTTTAGGAAATTTCTCCAAAGCATAGAGTGGTATATCAAATAATCGTTTAATCGTCATAATTTTTAGCAATAGTTTAAAGGAATCTAAATATAAGCATTTTTTTTAATAATGGGCGCTACTTCTCACGAATTGATAAATAGTAAAATGTATGGCATAACAACACATGCTATAATGCTGAATTAAAGGATGTACGAACATTAAAAGTGCTGTTTTAAACTCTTTTATATTCATGATTTTGCGTATCTGTTGATAACTGCTATTTCTCTTTCCAGATTTGTTTAAAAAGTGTAAATTTACGGCTATCTAATTATTAATTTTTATGGACTTTAATTTATCGGAAGAACAGCTGATGATTCAGCAGGCAGCAAGAGATTTTGCACAAAACGAACTATTACCGGGAGTAATCGAAAGAGACCGTGATCAGAAGTTTCCAGCGGAGCAGGTAAAGAAAATGGGAGAAATGGGGCTTTTGGGAATGATGGTAGATCCTAAATACGGTGGTGCCGGAATGGACAGCGTTTCTTATGTTTTGGCAATGGAAGAAATTGCAAAAATTGATGCTTCTGCAGCTGTTGTAATGTCTGTAAACAATTCATTGGTTTGTGCAGGGCTTGAAAAATTTGCTTCTGAAGAACAAAAACAAAAATATTTGGTGCCTTTGGCAAGCGGTCAGGTAATCGGTGCATTTGCATTATCTGAGCCGGAAGCTGGATCTGATGCTACTTCACAAAAAACTACAGCGGAAGATAAAGGAGATCATTATTTATTGAACGGCATCAAAAACTGGATCACAAACGGTGGAACAGCTTCTTATTATATCGTAATTGCTCAGACAGATCCTGAGAAAAAACATAAAGGGATCAATGCTTTCATCGTTGAAAGAGGATGGGAAGGTTTCGAGATCGGACCAAAAGAGGATAAATTAGGAATCAGAGGAAGTGATACTCACTCTTTGATCTTCAACAACGTAAAAGTGCCAAAAGAAAACAGAATCGGGGAAGATGGTTTCGGATTCAACTTTGCGATGGCTGTATTGAACGGAGGTAGAATCGGTATCGCTTCTCAGGCTTTAGGTATCGCTTCCGGAGCTTATGAATTGGCTTTGAAATATGCTAAAACAAGAAAAGCTTTCAAAACTGAGATCATCAACCACCAGGCTATTGCTTTCAAATTAGCTGATATGGCAACCCAGATCACAGCTGCAAGAATGCTTTGCTTCAAGGCTGCATGTGAGAAAGATGCAGGAAAAGATATCTCTGAAAGTGGGGCTATGGCAAAATTATACGCTTCTCAAGTGGCAATGGACACAACAATTGAAGCGGTTCAGATCCACGGAGGATACGGATACGTAAAAGAATACCATGTAGAAAGATTAATGAGAGATGCTAAGATCACTCAGATCTACGAAGGTACTTCAGAAATTCAAAAAATTGTGATCTCAAGAAGCATTGCAAAATAACTACATAATTATAGTAAATAACAAAAAGCCTTTCAGAACTTCTGAAAGGCTTCTTGTTATTCATTAAGATCGTTACTTGGAGGAGTGTTCCTGTTTTTCTTTTTGAAAAAAAGATTAGATAAAAGCAAAAATAAGCAAAACGGATAAACCCTTTGCTATACAACGCTTTGCAAAACAGTAGTCTTGGTATGGAACTCGGTGTCGGATGGGTTTTGGGCTTAAATTGACAACGTTAGGTTACTAATTCGTTACCGATTGACATAGGTAATGATACGACCTAGTGGGTTATATTTCAGTGTTTTGCACCGCTTTCTCTATTCCCTTGTAACTCAATGTAATTTAATTTTAAACATTAAACATTTGAGTTATGGAGCAGACAAAAAAATCAACGTACAAACTGCTTTTCTACCTGAAAAAGAACGAACCGAAAAAGAACGGTAATGTACCAATTATGGCACGTATTACCATTGACGGAACACCCAAAACGATGGGTACAAAGTTAGAAATTGACCCCAATATTTGGGATTTGAAGTTCGGAAGAGTTGAGGGCAAGAGTGCCAAAGCATTAAGCGTTAATCAAAAATTAGACAACATACGTGGGCGTATCGACAAGATATATGAAGATATGCTGAAACACGAGGGCTTTGCAACTGCACAGAAAGTAAAGATTAAATTTCTCGGCGTAGGCGTAATGGACGATGCCATTTTAAAGGTTTTCAGCGACCAAAACAAAGAATTTAAAAGATTGGTCGATAAGGGGAAACGCTCTGAAAGCACTTATAGCAAGTATAACACTGTTTACAACCACCTAAGCGAATTTATAAAGGAACGTTATCATCGGGAGGATATGGCTTTCAGGGAACTCAATTCTGATTTTATCCGGGAGTTTGATTTCTTTCTCCGCATTGATAAGGAATGCACCCATAATACGGTTTGGGTTTACACGATGCCCGTTATTGCCCTGGCTGAATTGGCAATCAAAAAGGGCTTGATACGGGATAATCCATTTGAGGATTATGAAATCAGCATGGAGGAAACCGACCGCAGTTACCTTTTAAAAGAGGATGTGGAAACCTTGATTCTACTGAAACCATCCAACCCAAGATACGAGCTTGTAAAAGATCTCTTTATTTTCAGTTGCTTCACAGGTCTTTCCTACATTGATATTAAGAAGCTGAAATGGAGTAATATCCAATCGTTCTTTGACGGACACCAATGGATTATCAGCCGGAGGAAAAAATCTGATGTTGCTTCCAACGTCCGTCTTTTGGAAATTCCTAAACGAATTATTGAGAAGTATCGTGGAGTTACGAGAAATGATTTTGTTTTTACGATGCCGTCCAATGCGACCTGCAATAAGCACATCAGTAAACTTATCGAGGAAGCGGGGGTTGTTACCGAACAGAAAGTTACATTCCACACGGCCCGTCATACATTCGCCACAATGTTTTTGACCGAGGGCGTACCGCTTGAAAGCCTTAGCAAAATGATGGGGCATAAGAATATTTCCACTACACAGATTTATGCCAAGATTACCAGCCAGAAAATCAGTAAGGATATGGATTTGGTAGCCCCTAAATTCAAGGCAATGGAAGATGCTTTTCTAATCCAATTGGAAAGCGAAGAAACAGAATTGTTGAATGAAACCACAATTGAATTTTACGATACCGAAGAAGTGATGGTTTAAAACGTAGCCTTTATCAATCGAATAGAAGCAGGATATAAATATAAAAGTCCTGCTTTTTTTATTTTACCCCACTTACATCAATGCCGGAACCCCGGCAATCTTTATTAAAACACAATCGTGTTTCTGGTTGCGGAAGTGCTTATTCTAATCACTTGCCGGACAATTACAGATTGCTGTTTTCCTTTCTTCCCATTCGGTTTTTATCAAAGTAGCCAGTATGCGGTTTGTTCCCATTTCAGAGAGCAAAGGTATTTCCGTGTTCTTAACGCATCCACAAGGTCAAGTCCACGGATTTGGTAAAAAATCTCCACCCCTTGGGTAGTATTTGTTTCCCAAAACCTTGTGGCTGCTAAACACGAACCTTTTATCGCTCTCGAAACGAAAACAAGCATACTCCGGCTCTTTAGACGAATAAAAAAAATGTCAGAAATGAAAAATAACAGCATTGGAAATGGTATCAGAGTGAAACGAAACAGCACCTCCTCTCATT
>JAFAAJ010000315.1 GCA_023426625.1 Bacteroidota bacterium | reverse complement strand
ACTAATTGTTGAATAGTAGGCATTTAATTGCTTTTTATTTTAGGCTGCAAAAATAATAATAATTTTTTAATTGACAAGCAGTTATATATAGAATAATACATTTTCTTCAACTTTCATTCAAATTAGGCTAATGAAAGCATTATGAAGAGATTACATCACAATGTGGAACAAAGCTTTATTCTTCGGCAATCTCCACTTTAACATTTTTATTCCAGTTAAAGTTTTTTATATTTTGTTTTAATTGATCATGAATATCCGGATCTATAGAAAAAATGGTAACCCGATCAGACGCCACTCCAATTTTATTATTAATTTGTAAAACAGCTGCCTTCTTCCAGTTTTCCGGAACATGATTTCCGAGCCAGCTTTCATAAACAACCGCCAGTTGATATTTATTTTTCTCGCAATAGTTTTCCAGGTAGTTTTCAAACTCATCATCGAAAACTCTCTTATTCTGATTAAACGGAATCATTTCTTTAGACCCCAAACCGGCAATATCAAATAAATGGATCTCGGAAAAATAACAGATCGCCCCGATATCGTTGGCTACAACTTTTGAGGTATTATAATATTTATTTAAAAATTTAGCAGACTGAACCTGCTGCTCATATATATTACGACTTCCAAGAACAAGCATTTTATGTGCATATCCGATTTTATAAATCAATAAAAGAAAAGAACACAAAATCAGAATCCCCGATACTTTATCTTTTTTAAACTGAATTAACGGATGCGTAAAAAAGTTTTTCAATTTCGGAATTAAAGCCATTGTAAAACCTACCATAATATAAGCTTCATATCGGAAGGTACCTTTAAAGTCTCCAAATAAAGAATGCAGCATCAAGGTAAGCGACCACACAATAACAAAAAAATAATCTGAAACAATTTCACTGAACCTTTTCTTGTTTTTATACTCTCTAACCAACAAAACAGCTGTCATCAACAAAGGAAACAACCCTACTTTATAAAAGCTTACATTAAAAAGCATATTTTTAAACAGGATTACATAGATCTGCTCAAAATAATTCCCTGAAAAATCAAACTGTGTTCCTTTCACCACCACTGAATTCGGAAAGAAGTACCCCGCCTGCTGATAATTATAGCATCCAAAAAGTAGTATCGGTACAAATCCAAAAAGTAAAGTCATAAAAATCTCCTGATATCTTTTGATCACTAAAAAAAGAAGAGCCAGAGACACAAAATAGAACATGCTTTCGAACCGAATCAATCCAAGCAATGCTATAGAAGAATAAAACCAGTATAATGAAGCCCTGTCTTTAAACCCGGAATTCATCCATTGATATAAATAGAGAACATTAACAATCACAACCAAAACATGCAGAGCGTGCTCCATCCCGATCAACAACTGCAAATGGAGAACAGCAAAAAACACCGTAAATAAAGAGGCTATAATTCTATGCTTATTATTTTTAAAAAAAATTGAATAATATTGATTCAGAAAGTGAATGATCAAAAAAGAACAAACCGCGTTAAAAAACAAAGGAATCAGCTCATGATTTCCGAACAAGGAAATGAAAACACTTAATAAAAAAGTAAAAAGTGGCGCCGATGAAGAAGATGAAAAGGCATAAGGAGTCATTCCCCAAACCTGATGAAGCGCAAAATTTTTAGCTATGGATAAATGAATATAGGCATCATCAATAATATAGGTATAATGACCTTCAGTCCCGGAAAGCATCAACAGAATATAGATTCCGCAGACCCCAAAGAATAAAACCGTTGTTATAAGTAAACTTTTCATTTCCGCAATATTAAAGAATCCAATTCAATTATTTTAAAGGTCTGTCTATAAATTCACATCTTAGTTACTTTTAAAATATTGAAATAGGCATCTTCTATTAACATTCTCACCTTACAGCATCAACAATTCTTATCTTTGTACTTATAAATAATAGCTACTAAAATATGAAAAACGCCAATATCATCGGGCTTAATGAAACCGATTGCAAAACCATCGCAGAAAAGCTAAATACACTTCTAGCCAACTATTCCGTATTCTATCAAAACACCAGAGGCTCTCACTGGAACATCAAAGGAGAACAGTTCTTCACGCTTCATCCTAAGTTTGAAGAATTATACAACAATTTAGTATTAAAGATCGATGAAATTGCTGAAAGGATTCTAACACTGGGAGCAACCCCTGCACACAATTACTCAGACTACCTAAAAGTTTCCACCATTAAAGAAAGCAAAGAAGTAAGTGACGGCACCAAAAGCGTGGAAAATATCCTGAACTCTTTCAAGGTGGTTATTGATCTGCAAAGAGAACTTCTTGACCTAACAGAAAAAGCAGGTGACGAAGGGACAAATTCCCAAATGAGCGATTATATCACAGAACAGGAAAAAGAAGTCTGGATGTACAACTCCTACTTAGGAAAATAAGAACATAAAAAATCTACAGATACTTAAAAATCGTCTTTCCATAAGGCGATTTTTATTTTTTAATATATTAAATTTGTTTAAAATAACACTTATGAACGATGTTCGGCTGAATTCCATTCTCGACAATGATTTCTATAAAATCACGATGCAAAATGCAGTGGTAAAATTATTCCCCAGCCAGATTGTAAAATACGAATTCATCAACAGAGGCAAACATCATTTCCCGGAAGGATTTGATAAAGCATTACGGGATGCGGTCACCAAAATGGCAGAATTGAAACTCTCAAAAGACGAAAAGCAATTTCTTGCCAAAACCTGCCCTTATTTAGACCTTCCCTATCTGGATTTCCTTGAAGGTTATCATTACGACCCTTCCGAAGTCAGGATCCAACAGGAGGGAAATGATTTAAAGGTAACCGTAGAAGGACTTTGGTACAGAACCATCCTTTGGGAAGTTCCTTTATTATCCTTAATCAGCGAACTGCACTATATCATGAATCATCTGGAACGGGATTCCAACGAAATAGTCATAAGCAAAACACTTGAAAAAGCAGAACAGCTTAATAAATTAGGAGTGAATTTTGCCGAGTTCGGAACCCGAAGAAGACATTCCTACAGAGTACAAAACCTGGTCATGGAAGCTTTAATGCAGAAACAGGACTCCAATTTCATCGGAAGCTCCAACGTGCATTTCGCCATGAAATACAATGTAAAACCTATCGGAACCCACGCCCATGAATGGTTTATGTTCCATGCTGCGGAATACGGATTTAAAATGGCCAACCAGTTAGCCCTTGAACATTGGGTAGATGTTTACAGAGGAGATTTGGGAGTTGCACTTTCAGACACCTATACTACAGATGTTTTCTTCCAACAGTTTGACAAGAAATTTGCCAAGCTTTTTGACGGGGTTCGCCATGATAGCGGAGATCCATTGGAATTTGCAGATAAAACAATCGCTCATTACCAGAAAAATGGGATCAATCCATTATTCAAATACATTATTTTCTCAGACGGACTGAATCTTGAAAAAGTGGAAGAGATCACCAATTATTGCAGAGGAAAGATCGGGATCTCTTTTGGAATTGGTACCAATCTCACCAATGATGTAGGATTAAAACCCATGAACATCGTTATGAAGCTTATCGGAGTTCAGGCGCCCAATAATGAATGGATTCCAACCGTAAAACTTTCCGATGAACACGGAAAATATACCGGCGATCCTAAAATGATCGAACTTGCAAAAGAATTTTTAAGAATACAAAATTAGTTCCCATGAAAACACTATTACTATTGACATTATGTTTCCTCGCCACTTCATGTGCCATTGCCACAAAAGGACAAGACGGAGCGGCAGGAAAACCCGGAACATCAGCTGCAAACACTACCCAGACAGAAAAACCAAAATTCAATCAGGAACTGGCTACCTCTCTTGGAGCCGACAAATACGGAATGAAACCTTACACCATCGTGATGCTGACTACAGGTTCTACGAAAATTGAAGACAAAACCAAAATGGGTGAGCTGATGAAAGGTCATTTGGAAAATATCGGAAAACTGGCAGATGAAGGGAAGATCATTGTAGCGGGACCTTTTTTAGAACAGAATAAACAAACATTCCGCGGGATGTTCATCTTCAATACAAAATCCAAAGAAGAAGCAGAAGAATGGGTAAATACCGATCCAGCCGTTAAAGCCGGAGTGTTCAGCTATGAAATTTTTCCGTGGTACGGATCTGCAGCACTGCCGTTATACCTGAAACATCATGCTGAGATAAGCCAGGAAAATCCGTGAAAATATAATTTTCAAACTAAAAAGTCTCCAAGATTTGGAGACTTTTGTTGTTAAAACAATCTTTATTATTGTTTGGTTAATATTATTGTTTTTTTCTCGGGGAAAGTCTGTTCAAATGTACTTGGACATCCTCCAACTACAATATCATGATCCGATGCATATATAATCTTCATTTGATTGGGTGTATTTGGTTTTACAGTTAAATAAACCGTCCCATAGTTTATACATCCTTGAGGAGATGGTCCAACAAAATTTACCATATAAGATTGTAAATTGGGCTGGAAACCCAATCCTGAAAATCTGGTTTTTTCATCATCCGGTTCATTGAAGTTATCAAAAATAGTTAATCCCTGTAATCCATTTGGCACATCTGTAGTTATTCGTAATCTTCCTTTTATTCTGTCTCGTTTCATTTCAAGATCAAAACTTGTATATAAATTTTTATTAAATTTCAATTCATATACTTTTCCATTATAAGTTCCTTTCCAAGTTCCTACATATTTATCAAGAGAATTATTGATGTCTTTCTCATAATTAAAATCTGGACAATTTGGATTGGTCAAACATTGTGCAGCTTCTTCTAATGAAATGGTTTGGGATTTGCAAGATATTGCAATAATAGAAATCAGTATCAATAATATTTTTTTCATAATTTTTATTTTTTAGTTCGGGCAATTGGTTTCTACTGTATCGGTCTTATCAGTATTGAGTTTTATTTCAGTATTTGTTCCGTCAGAGTTCATTCGGTACAAAGTTATTCCTTTCAAATTCATTTTTTCACTTATATATTTTAAGAATCTATATTCCAACTTTTTTTGTTTACCAATGAAGGGCTTCATATATTCTGTATATGGGTCTCGATGAGAATCAGATTGTTCTTTAGTAAAGGTCTTGATTTGATATTGATTGCCTGTAAATCTTAATTGATAGTTATTCCCACTCGAAACCATTACTCCAAAAGCATCTCCTAAAGGATGACCTTTTATTTGTGCATTTTGTATTATATCCATAAAATATACCACATCTGCAGGAGAAAAGTTTTTTATTCCTATTTTAGTTTTTGTTAGTCCATCGTCAGGATCTACAAAGTCATAATCATCAACATGTGTATGGGCAAATCCTTTTATATAAGTATTTGTTTCTATTTGGGGTAAACTTAAGGAATTTGCTGTGGGAGTGGCACTCGCATTATCTTGATATACATAATCACCTCCCCATTTTTGTATATAGCCTGTTTCTTTTTTCAATCCTGTTTTTCCTTGTAGCGTATCCATTCTTTTTTTGAAATTTTCATCATTTCTCTGTTCCTTTATTTTCTCACAAGGAGTTTGTGGCTTAGGATTGCCTAAATTCGGTAAAGTAGGAGTTCCTATAAGACATCCATTTTCATCTGTAAATCCTGTTGACGGGCTTTGCTGATCGGTAGGAGCTGTAACGCAATCGTCTGGATTGGATGAACAACCTTCACAAGATCCTCCTCCTCCTCCACTTCCACCTCCTCCACCGGGATTAGATGGCATAGTAGAGTCATCATCAATATCAATACAACTATATACACTGTATGTATAGGTTGTAGGAGGATAACCATGGGTCATATCATAAAGATATTCACATTCCATGAAGTTAGATCCATCATGATGATTAGAACTACATCTATTCCAGCCTGTTCTGGTTTCCCATCCACAAGACTGCTTTGCGAGCTGGTTAT